>JAYKJC010000068.1:0-4873 GCA_035285885.1 Leptolyngbyaceae cyanobacterium
TCACTATTCGCCATGAGCCACTCTGCAACACGACGTTGGGGGTTATCTCCATGGTGGCGTCCAATGCCACTGTCACCGAGAACAGCAAACGAAAATGTCTCGTCTGAAGAGCCAGGGTCGTCTAATACAACGCGAGTTTGATCAATATTCCGATGCAGAAACTCACTATGCTTCCACCGCACACGCTGCTTCATCTGGTCAATCTTAGCTGCTATTGGTGGATCAGAGATAAAGCCCATATTGAAGTTGGAGTAGAGTGCAATGGCCATACAACTTGGGCATGTGGAAAGCCCACATGCCCAAACTTCATGCCCTTTCTAGAATGATCATATCTTGACTGTCAACTCTTGACCGTCAATAGGGAGGGGCTACTTTTCTATCTCAGGAACAATATCAGGACGCTCTTTATCTTCCCAGCCGGGGGGTCTGCGAGAGTTATACCAGGCGATGGAACCAACAATTGCTGCGACGATAAATCCAACCGCGAAGACTAACGTCAACGATATTGAGTAAGTCCCTGAAGCTACAGCTAACTCAGTAGATCCTAAAAATGAAACCATACAATCCTCAAGTTTTAAACAATCTCAAGTTTTAACGATGGAGCAATGATATTGAAGGACAACTGTCAGGGTCATCATTCCAACGAGAGAAAAATCGGAGATTTGAGTTCACCCTCTAGACAGTTTTTTACTGATTAACTAACAAAATCCTTACGGGGTAGAACTACCGCCTCATTTAGGGTCGAGTAAAGCAAGTATATGAAGGAAGATGAAGAGCACTTGTTCCTCAGCCGCATGATTTACTCGTGAAATAGTTCTCATGAACTATTTTTTGTGACTAGAGCACAGATTCTTGATCAGAAATAAATTTTTTTGTTTAAGAAAGCCTCATAAATGTATTGTAATTTCGAAAAAACTGTGAAGGCATACATTGAAAGATCGTGGTAGTACGTAGAACTTGTTAAGTTCATTTTTAGGAGATATCTTTCAGCTTTATTCGTCCATTGATAATTCAGGGAATCTACCGCAACTTTCAATTACTGCAAGCTTTAATTGCTGCAAGCCTCAAAATAAGTGTTGGCTGGGATTGATTTCATGCGCCCATCCATACATGCATATTGGTGAAATATGGGGATTTTTGAGGAACCCACAATACGTTCCAAACTATAAGCTTCAAGCTACAAATATTGACGAATGAATATTTAAGGAGGAAATAGTTTCTCAGGAGCTTATTGATAATTGCATAAAACAAGTTTCTGGATTTTAATGAAAATCTATTGGAGAACATGTCCTTTTAGAAAATAGATCTGGAGTTATTTAAGGAGCTTACTCCTGCCTATTTGGTCAAAGTTGTCCAGTTATCTGTTTTACCTGGTATCCCTTAAGTGGGGTTTCAACTGAGCTAAACGACTCTTAGTCAACTTTAAAGGTAACTTCTGAAGCAACTTCTGAAAGGCACTGTTCTAATCTAATCGTGAGTTTTGATAGTGAATTCTGATAGTTATTGAATATTCGGTCACAGCTAGTTGCCTGAATGTATTCAAATACTTGTACTTATTCAAATACTTGTACTTTAATTTACGAGAGAGCCTAGAGATGGTAACACTTTTTCGAATTAATTCCGGTGGAGCAGAAGTTCCAGCCAATGACAATGGCCCCAACTGGTCTGCAGACCAATCTGCATCTCAAGCGGTTAACAAGGCAGAAATTGGTACACCGTCCATATACTTAACAGGAAATGACGACAGCACCTTTGGTACGAATAATCCCAGAGGGCCTGGAGTTAACACTACAAATGCTCCTGATGATTTATTTTCTGTAGAACGATTCGGTGAGTTTGGATATGCATTTGACGTTCCAAACGGAAACTATACCGTTAACTTATATTTTGATGAGCTGTTTTTCACCTCAAGTGGTCAACGATTGTTTGATGTGACCATTGAAGGTAATACTGTTCTCGATGATTTTGATCCGTTTAACACAGCCGATGTGTTGGCTGACCAAGTCGCAGATCAAGTCGGGGGAAACAACACTTTTGTCCAGTCATTCGATGTAGATGTCAGTGATGGGCAGCTTTCTATCAACTTTATCGATGGAGTGAACAATCCGCACGTTGCGGCAGTTGAAATTATCTCCAATGCTTCCCCTCCGACGTTCACAAGCGCAAGTTCTATCGCGGTAGATGAAAATCAAACGTTTGTTTTAGACGTAAACTCAACAGACGATGTTGATCAGGAAGGCAGTGGTTTAACGTACAGCGTCACGGGAGGAGCGGATCAAGCCGCTTTCTCGATTAATTCTTCTACAGGGGCTTTGAGCTTTCAATCGGCACCTGATTTTGAGGCTCCCATTGATAGTGATGGCGATAATGTCTATGACGTTGAAGTGAGTGTCACTGACTCTGCAAATTTAACCCGTTCTCAACTCATTCAAGTTGAGGTTCAGGACGTGGACGATACGGCTGTGGGCGGTGTGTTTGAACAAGTTGTTATCCGTGCAACTCCGAAGGGAGATCGACTCTCAGGGAACTCCCTCAACAACATTATCCGTGGGTTAGGAGATGACGATGTCATCAGCGGACGGCAAGGGGATGATTTTATTTCTGGAAACCAAGGCAATGATGTTCTTCGAGGAAACTCAGGAAATGATGTGATTCGTGGTCGATTTGGCGATGACAGAATCATTGGTGGAAGTGGATCGGATCGGTTAAACAGCGATCGCGACAATGACTTTATTGATGGAGGCGCGGGAAATGACTTTATCAAAGGTGGGGCCGGACGGGATAGGTTAAACGGGGGTTCAGGGGATGATGAGCTGTTAGGGAATGGCAAAAAAGACATCATCAACGGAGGATCGGGGGATGACGTCATCATTGGTGGATTCAAGAACGATGTTTTAACTGGGGGCCGTGGGAGTGACACGTTTGTGTACCGACGCCTGGGCGATCGCATCGACCGCATTACTGATTTCACCGTTGGAGAGGATTTGATCGATCTCAGTCGGATGATTAATCGCTATAACTTGGATGCAGACACAGCCTTCGATACGAACATCACCCTCAGACAACGCGGGAGTAAAACTGTCGTGAAATTTGACCGTGATGGGAATGGGAATGCCCCCAACTTGGCTTTAATTCGATTAGAAAACATTGCCGTGAGTGATCTTAGCGAGAGTGATTTCATCTTGAGCTAACCCTCACAATTTGGCAAAGGTTACGAAGAGAAGAGGGGTTTGGGGGTGCGCCGTGTCCTCCAAACCCTTCTTCTCTTCGGTGCGAGTCTGAGAAGTTGGCCAAATTTACAGACAAGACAACTTGTGGATACGCGATGGGACCTCCCAACACTTCGCTGCAAGATCTGAGAAGATTAAGATCAACTCAGTCATAAAACGGTTCCTCTAGTGAGTATGAATGATCGCGTCAATGCAACATCGGATTACACCTCGGATCAGTTGATTGAAGAGTATTCGGTTCACTTGCCCGATACGATCCAACCCTACGGTGTTTTGTTATCACTCGACAAAACAGATTTTTCAATTCTGCAAATCAGCACAAATAGCGAAGCGTACTTGGGCCTGAGCCCCCAGCAGCTCTTGGGGCAATCGTTAGATACGCTGATGGATGTTGCTCAGATCCGTGCTGCTTTACAGCATGTCTCTCCAGAACATAATCGCGTCATCTCCGTGCAGCTGAGCATGGAGACGGCTGGAGGCGTGCGCCAGTTTGACAGCTTTGTTCATCCGACGGACACCACAATCATTCTTGAGATGGAACCGCTTCCCCCATCTCCCCAGGGGAATTTTCTCTCTGTCCATACATTGACCAGGGAAACCATTTTTCAGATTCAGCAAACGAAAACTCTCCCAGACCTATTCAACATATTGGTGAGAGACGTTCGGGCATTAACAGGCTTTGACCGCGTGCATGTCTACCGATTTGACGAACAGGGAGCCGGGGAAGTGATCGCCGAGGCAAAGCACGACGAGTTACAGTCTTTTCTAGGACTGCATTTTCCAGAACAAGACATTCCAGCCCCAATTCGGGAATTTTACGCAAAAGGTAAGCTTCGCATCATTCCTGATCTGCAAGCAGAGCGCATTCCCCTAACGCCAGCCATGAACCCCAGAACAGGGGAACCCTTAGACGTGACCTTATCGGTGCTGCGAAGCGCCCATCCGTGCTGCATTGAGTACTACCAAAATATGGGGACATCCGCCGCACTGGTGATCTCACTCATCAAGGATCACAAGCTCTGGGGACTGCTTTCCTGTCATCACACCACTGAAAAATATGTGTCCTATGAGGTGAGGTCAGCGTGTGAGCTGCTCACTCAGATGGCGGCTTTAGAAATGTCCAACAAAGTCAGGCAAGATGACTTTGAGCAACAGGCAAGAATTCACGCGCTACAGTCGGAGCTGATTGGGGCGATCGCCCAAGCCGATAACTTTATTGATGCCCTCATCAGACCTCAAGAGCGCCTGTTAACCCTTGTCAACGCATCTGGAGCTGCCATATGTTTGGGCGATCGCCTCACGCTGATTGGCGCAACCCCGACCGAACAACAGGTTCAGGCGATAATTGATTGGGGCGATCGCGAAATCACCGATACCCTGTTTTATACCCGTTGCTTATCAGACATCTATCCCGATGCAGAAACCCTCAAAGAGACTGCCAGTGGCCTCTTAATGTTGCGAATTTCACGAGTTCAACACTACCTCATCCTCTGGTTTCGCCCCGAAGTGCTCCAAAGTGTGAACTGGGCAGGAAATCCTCAAAAAGTCACCACTCGTAACGAAGAAGGTCACCAAGAGCTATGCCCTCGTGCCTCATTTGAGCACTGGCAAGAGCTTGTTCATGCCTCCTCCTTGCCCTGGCA
>JAYKJC010000069.1:0-4996 GCA_035285885.1 Leptolyngbyaceae cyanobacterium
AGAATTCAGGTGATGCGCGATGGCAACAGGCTCAGGCGCAAGTGTTCAACACTCGGGGACGGCTTTACTTTTCACTGGGGCGATCGCACGAAGCGCTTCAGGTCTGGGAACAAGCCCAAGGATCTTACTCACAGCTTGGAGATTTGGATGGTGTTGCAGGCAGTCAAATCAATCGGGCTCAGGCGCTTGAACGACTGGGATATTACCGACGCGCCTGTCAGACGGTGCTGTCTGCGATGCAGGTAGATAGCGACTGCGACCTTGCGCAACCGGATACCCGTGAACTCGTACAGCAGGCGATCGCCGCCTATCCCAATCCTCAGGTTCAGCACCTCGGACTCCGAAGCCTGGGCAATGTGCTGCGGCTGATGGGCTATCTAGATGCCTCTGAGCAAATGCTGCAACAGGCATTGGCCATTGATTCCGCTCAAGTTTCCACAGAAACTGCAACAACCTTACTCAGTCTGGGCAGCACCCAGCAAGCTCAATACCGGCGCGCTCGCGTCCTCTACCCACCAACAGGACGAGGGGGCGATCGCCAAGTCACTGAAGAACTAGCCGACTCGGCTCTTGCTTACTTTCAGCGTGCGTATGAACTCATTCATGCAGGTCAGGCGACCTCGATTGCTCCCGTTCAGCAACTCTCAACCCAGATTCAGCTCCATCAACTGGGGCTATGGCTCGACATCGAAACCTGGGCACAACAGTTTCCTGATTTAGCCGAAGTCGGGGTGTATCGCTCCCAGATTGACCAGCAGGCAGAAGCTTTGTACATGCAAGAACTGCCTCAGATGGATTTGAGTGATTCTTCTGTCAACGTCTATCTCAGCACGGCACGTAAGTTCTTGATGGTGCAGTCCCTCTCTTCAGACCCGAAGTGGTTTGAGCGGGCGTATGTGCTGGCTCAACGGGCGGTCGATCACTCAGAACAATTGAACGTTCCGCGCCTTATTTCCACCTCAAAAGGACTGCTCGGTCAAATCTACGAACGGCTGAGCGTGTCTCCAACCCCGTCAGCCCTCAAGCCTGAGGATGAGGAGAGCCAACCTTCGATGGAGTGGACTGACGGATCTCGTTTCGTTGATGATCCCTCGCTGGCGTGGCAGACCTCCCAATCATTAACCTCATCGGCCTTGGGCGTCGCCCAAAGCAACCAGCTCTGGGACTTGGCCTACCAGTGGCAATGGCAACTCGGACGGCTCTATCGGTCGAACAATCAGAAAGAACGGGCGATCGCCCACTACGAGGCGGCGGTGCAAAGCTTAGACACCGTTCGGAGTAATTTGCTCGGCATTGATGCCGACATTCAGTTTTCCTTCCGAGATAACGTCGAACCGATTTATCGAGAATGGGTAGAGCTGCTGCTCACCACCAACCAACCGTCTGTTCCTCAACAAAATCTTCAGCAGGCCATCCAGGCGGTGGATTCTCTACGGGTAAGCGAGCTGGAGAACTTCCTCCAGTGCAACCTCAACAGCGCCGTTGAAATTAGTCGAGAACAAGTCGATCCCGCCGCCGCTGTGGTCTACCCCATCCTCTTGCCAAATCAACTGGCGGTCATCACTCGACTGCCCAACACCGACACGCTCAACCTTCATTCAGTGGATATTTCGAGCGAAGATGTTGAGGAAACCGTGGTGAATTTGCGCCGGGAACTGTCGAAGCCCTATCCCTCCAGTGCAGGTCGGGCGATCGCCCAAGACCTCTACGATTGGATGATTCGTCCCGTCCAACCTCTGTTAGAAACGGGCGGCGTTAAAACCCTCGTGTTTGTCCTGGATGGTGAACTGCGCAATGTGCCGATGGCGGTGCTGAACGATGGCACTCAATATCTGGTTGAAAAGTATGCGATCGCCCTCATGCCCGGTTTGCAGCTGATTGCCCCCCGCCCCCTGGCTCAGCTTCCGCTGAATGTCCTTACCTTTGGGCTGTCCGATATTCGCCCAGACTTTCCCCCCCACCAAGGATTCGCAGCCCTACAGAATGTCGAGACCGAACTCCAACAAATTAATGCCCGACTCAACAGCCGTCAATTCATCAACCAGGAGTTTACCCAGGAAACGCTGAAGGCCAATATCGCCTCCGTCCCTTCTCCAGTGGTGCATCTCGCAACCCACGGTCAGTTCAGTTCTGAACCCGAAGAAACCTTCATCCTGGCCTGGGATCAGCGCATTAACGTGAACGATCTCAGCAGCATTCTCCAATTGCGCAACGAAAATGACAACGCCATTGAGTTGCTCGTTCTCAGTGCCTGTAAGACCGCCGATGGCGATAGCCGAGCAGCGCTGGGCTTAGCGGGGGTTGCGGTTCAGTCGGGTGCCCGCAGCACGCTCGCCTCACTGTGGTATGTTGACGACGCTGGAACCGCAACACTCATGAGTCAGTTTTACGAAGAACTGGCAACGGCTGAAACCCCCATTACTAAATCAGAAGCCCTGCGTCGCGCCCAGGTCACGCTGCTACAAAATCCGCTCTATCAAGCCCCGCTCTTCTGGGCTCCCTATGTCCTGGTGGGCAACTGGCTATAGCCTGTGGGGTTGGGCATCGTCCCCCAACTTCGTATGCCTCAGACCGTAAATTAAACGATGGTTGTCAGGGCTCACCCTACATCTCTTACCCTTGGGGCGTGTCTCCTGATCGCAAACTTGCCTCAGATTCAATCTGGAGGGGATCGCCTTCCCTCAGTGGTTGGTCAATGGGGGGCAAAATCACTTCATCGCCAACCTCAAGCCCGCTGAGAATTTCAACTCGTGTTAATCCTTCTAGGCCAATGTCAATGAATCTTCTCTGGGCCTGCTGTTGACGATCGAGCATCCAGACAAAGGGATCGGATTCGAGTTGTTGAATGGCTTCGATGTTGAGAGAAACGACATTTGGGCGTTGCTCCAAGATAATCTCCGCATTAACGATTCCACCGGGGATCAAGGTATTTGAAGGCGTGTCCAGCTTGATCAGCGTCGGGACTCTGGGCTGTCCCGTGTTTGAGCTTCCTGGCGTGGAATTATCTTGCCCTGAGCTGATGGCCTGAGGATAGAGCCCGGCTACAGTTCCCATGTATGCTTGAGAATCAGGCCCAATCACACTCACTCGAACGGGTTGCCCCACACTCACATTGGAGGCATTGAGAGTCGATAGCTCCAACTCAACCCATTCCTGGCTGGCATCCCCAATGGTCAACAACTCTGTGCGAATTTCAATTCCGTCTCCCGCATTCACCGCGACCCCTAAAACGATGCCGTCAATGGGCGCAGAAATAATGGTGTCTTTCAGTTCTTGCTGAATGCGTTGCTGTTCGAGTCTCAACGTTGCTAAGTCTGCCTCAGCGGTAGCGACCTCAAGCTCGGCGTCTCTGACGGCTGAAATACTCTGCCTTACGATGTCTTCTTGCGCTTGAAATTCGCTTTGGGCGATCGCCCCTTGCTCAAACAATTCCCTGAGATTCTCTAGTTCTTCTTGCTCAGCATCTCGCTGTTCTTCAGCCTCAAGGACACGATTTCGGTTTCGCTCAAGCACCGCTTCCTGTTGCTGAATCTTCACCTGCTGAAGTGCAAGCGCCGTCTCCCGTTGCGGATTGCGGAGCGTCATCAACGTTTGTCCTGCTGTGACGCGATCGCCCGGACGCACAAAAATGTCTTCTACCGCCCCTTCGGCAGGAGCCGTCAGGGTTTGCTGATTCGCAAATTCAACGACTCCGCTTTCATTAATCGTAATTTCGATGGTGTGGCGCTCAACCTCAATGACTCGAACGGAAATTGCATCAGCAGACACAAAGAAGTTTTGCCATATCCATGCAGCTCCCCCTACGGCAAAGAGTGCGATCGCACCACTGCCGATGAGAAACCGTATCCCAGTTTTGAACTGAGATTTACTACTTTTTATATTAAACATACACACCAGATCCATATGGATGATGGTGCCTAAAAGCGTTTTCAGGAACCACGTCGATAGTACAAAGGTCAGGCCGAATGAAACAGTTCTCTTACCAAATTTTTATTAATTCAGACATGTGGCTTCTGTGAAAGGTTGATCCTACGCATCAAGCCTTCGTGTTTTTTAACGTCGATGGAAACGACACGTCGATAGCTTTATCGTTTCAGTTTTACGGATAGCTCTCCATAAAGACGGTATACGGTCATGGTCTACAGCCAAAACGTAGAGCTGTAGTCGAAAATTTATCCATTGTTCATCTCATGTAGAGGATGGATTGTGAGAATATAGCGGTTGCAAAGCGCTATCTTTCCGTGAAGAGACCGTTATGGGTGCTGAACTTCACAATAACTTCATAATTATTCTCTCTAATAATAAGATTCCAACAACTCATCATTTGAATCTTTCTTGCTCAGAAGAGTCGTGCATATAGTGACGGTAAGCCTTAATGAGGCTCAGTGTGTCCTTGTCAATTTTCTTACTACAGATATAGCTACAGTCCTTACGGTTCGAACATAACGCATGTGTGAAGACTTCGAGCTTCGGGGTTCTGTACAAGTGCTTAAGGCAATGTAGGTATATTGGAACGTCTCGTTTGCTGAGTTGAGCACGATGCAAATGTAAATATTGCTGGAGAGCATCCAGTCTATCTTTTCTCATCGCTTTCGAGTTCAGCACACCCCAAACAGAGGCGATCTAGAGACACTCTACTTCTTGAAAATCGCTCTTGCCAGCCACTGGGGTCAATCATGGTTACTGCATCGGGTTCATCGAATTCAGCCAACTCTGCTGGATCGGCTGAAAATGCTCAGTTATTTGCGCAGCAAAGCTGGATGGATGAGCATCCATCCGTCAATTGCATCTTCAAACGCTGCGTAGACATTATTGGGGCATGTGTGGGGTTACTGCTGACATTGCCGATTGCGTGTTTGGTGGCGATCGCCAATCAGATATACAGTCCCGGTCCCCTGTTCTACACGCAGGTGCGCTGCGGTCTCAACGGTCGTCCCTTCGTCATGTGGAAGTTTCGCTCCATGATTGTCGGTGCGGATCGGCTGCGAGACACCAT
>JAYKJC010000070.1:0-5094 GCA_035285885.1 Leptolyngbyaceae cyanobacterium
GGGTAAGGCACGGCGCGTCTCGCCCAACCAGACCAGACCCATTGATTTGAATTGATTTTAAGTGTTGTTTTGTAGGAAAACTAATCATGTCCAATGTTTGTGATGCGGTGTGTTTAAACGTCAGTCCAGCTCTGAAATGGTTTGACAGACCGCTGCTTCGTGAATTATCTCAGTACGGTTCTATTGCCCAATGGGAGTATGAGCAATCTCCCGATGAACCGTGTTCGCTCGATACAGCGCTAGTTCTGCTTCATGACTATCTTAAGCATCGCGATCGCCCCATTCATCTGATTGGACATGGGTTAAGTGGAACATTGGGATTGCTTTATGCGCGTCAGCACCCTGA
Source organism: Leptolyngbyaceae cyanobacterium (assembly GCA_035285885.1). GTDB lineage: Bacteria > Cyanobacteriota > Cyanobacteriia > CAKZMO01 > CAKZMO01 > JBCCWF01. Next base: position 347 of record JAYKJC010000070.1, read on the forward strand.
ACATGTGCGATCGCTCAGCCTTCTCTCAGTGGGCGTCTATCCCTCTATTGACTGGCAAGCCCACTACTATGTGCAGCGGCAGCTTTTTCGGTGTAGTCGAACCTTTGTGCTGACCCAGGTGGTCACCAATCTGTTTGGACGTCACTGCACATTAATGACCAAACGCCTGATCGAGGTTCTTGAAAAAGACTTGGAAACATCACCCTCAGGACATTCGGTTTGTGGTCAGCACTATATCGAACCTGGAGGTGTTCCGGTGCCGCTGATGGTTGGGCGAGGAGAGCATGATATTGTGATTGACCCCAATGCATTGGAACAGTGGCAGCCCTGGTTTAAGGAGTGCGATTACCAGTGGGAATGCCCGGATGGATTGCACTTCTTTCAATACTCTCATCCCCACAAAGTTGCTCAACACATTGTGGAATTTTGGAAGTCACTTTCGCCTGATGGAGTAGCACGGGCCGTCTCCAGTGCAGTCGCGAACTAATCGAATCAAGCTCAAAATAGAAAGTTAGCAAACGAGGCACTTACAATGGTCTTAGCCCTGGATCATCAATACTGTGATCACCAAACACCCTATCACTTTAGTCGGCGAGAATTGCTTCCCTTTAGTCATAAGCAACTTTGGCTTATTGAATCTGGTATCGTCCGATCGCTAACGTGGGATTTAGACGGACGGGTCTTTGTTCTTGGCTTGTGGGGCAATGGAGATGTTGTGGGTCAAACCTTATCTGGTTCTGAGCACTATCAACTTGAGTGTTTGAGCCCGGTGACTGCTCGGCAACTTCCTATCAGCTACTATTGCCAGCGGAATGAGTTGCTCTCTTACCTGAAACGAACTGAAAAATTCCTGATTATTTCTCAAATGCGGTCAGTGAGCGATCGCCTCGTTCACTTTCTAGAATATTTTGCTTACCAGTTTGGAACAGCCACGGGCAATAGTTTTTTGTTGAATATTTACTTAACTCATCAAGATATTGCAGACACCATAAACAGTAGTCGGGTCACGGTTACTCGTCTGATGGGGAAATTGCACCGCAAAGGATATGTTCGCTGGCATCGAGACAAGCGTAAGCGATTTCTGGTGATTCAAAATTCCATTACGCAGGCATTTACTCACGGACAGCGGTTAAATGTTCATCCGCGTACTGATTAAAAAAGCTTAATCTCTTACTATCGACGTAACCGTTCCAGAAACAGCGCTGGCTGAGCGAAGTCGAAGCCAAAACCCATGCGCAAAGTTCCCTAACTCTGATGGAGAGGCTAACAAACTCGTAACTGCGTAATGAGAGGGGCTTTAGATTTCCCGGTTCGACTGTGCAATAGCTATCGCCAAGCAAATTGTTATTTCTGCGATAAAACTGATTGTATCTTGAATGGCACTCTAGATTTTCCAGTAATGGTGTGCGATCAATTTGCTCCTTTGGCTGTCGCACTCGCCTGACTCAGCAAGAAAGACAGCAGTAGAGGACTGACGACAACTGAATAAGTTCCATAAAAGCCTGCGATCGCAGGCTTTTTCTTTTTTTCGAAAAATTTACTTATCGTAGCTTTTGCTAGACAAGTCTAGACATGGAGGTTGCTGTGGGAGTGCCCTGCAAAATATACTCATGCCTCTATTCTTTGAATGGGTATAACGATTCATTAAATCACTGTGCTGTTCCTTCAAGCTTCATAAAGTTTTGTGAGCTAAGCATTATTACCCATGAGAACTTTGGTATTTGTTGAGAATGACTCTCAAGGCAATTAGCGTGATTCAAAGGATCATCCTAGTTGTCGAGTAAATCTTAAACTCTTATAAGAATAAAGACGTGCTTGGTAAAGCCAGTGATAAGTAATTACCACACCTTCAATAAGACTTTTTCTCTTTAGGCGGCATCTTACAGGAAAATCTTGAGACTTATTCCATATAGAACTTAGTCGATTTCCCTAGATGCACTGGGAGTTCTGTACGAAAGAAGCTTGAAATCATTTCTGGTTAGGAACTCCCCATGTATTGTCGTTTTTGATGCTCGCTTCTTAGCAAAAATTATTCTTATTTGAATCAGCGGTTAGTTATTCCTTGGAGGATGATGTGGATTCTATGTCTGATAGTGCGTTTAACGATCAATCCTGGCAGGTAACATTCCTCGGAGGAGCAGCTGATTTAAGTGAGCATCCACTGCCGCATTCAACCGCTCATTCGAATGATGGCCCAGTAGAGGGGGCAGATGGCTCCAGGTTGCCTTTGTCGATGACATCGGTGGGCGATCGCGTCTGGATTGTTCGCATCAAAGGAGGGCACCGCATGGTGCGGCGACTCACAGATGTGGGGATCGTTCAGGGGCGAGATGTGACGATCATGAGCCGCACCGAAAGTGGGTCAGTCATCTTGGCCGTAGGGGGATGTCGCATTGGATTAGGGGCTGGAATGGCTCATCGAGTTTGGGTTACGACGACGCAGCAAGGGGAATATCAACCAGATCCGCAGTCTCAATTTACGCAGTCTGCGCCTGGACAATCTGTTACGGAAAATTCTGTAAATGGAGATTCTGCGATGCAAGCAACACTACACCTGGGCGCCCTGGAGGTGGGGCAATCCGGTCGCGTTTTGGGGTACGAAAAGGGCAACCGTGCCTATCGAGAAAAGCTGTTGTCCATGGGGTTGACTCCTGGCACCCATTTCACGGTGACTCGTCAGGCTCCGATGGGTGATCCTGTTGAGATTGAAGTGCGAGGCTTTAAGCTAAGTCTCCGCAAAGCCGAGGCCACCGCTCTACAGATCGAAGTCATCACTGCTCAGGAGGTGAATCATGAGTAATTGGACGATTGCGCTAATAGGTAACCCCAACTGCGGAAAGACGACGCTCTTCAATGGCTTGACAGGGGCAAATCAGCAGGTCGGTAACTGGCCTGGGGTAACAGTGGATCGCAAAGAAGGCAATTATCGCTACCAGACCAATGTCGTGAATGTGGTGGATTTGCCGGGAATTTATGCCATTGATGCCGAAGATGAGGGCAGTTCCATTGATGAGGCGATCGCCCGCAATTATTTACTCTCTAATGAAGCTCAAGTGGTCGTCAACATCATCGACGCCTCCAATCTAGAGCGGAACTTGTATCTCACCACGCAAATCTTGGAAATGGGCTTGCCGCTGGTGATTGCCCTGAACATGACTGATGTGGCTCAAGAACACGGCTTTCGGGTCAATCCTACCCTGTTATCCGAACGGTTGGGCTGTCCTGTCATCCCCATGGTGGCGTCCCGTGGGCAAGGCATTGAAGACCTACAGCTCTGTCTGGATGAGTTTCTCCAGAATCCGATCAAGCCGACCGCTCAGGTGGTGTATCCCTCAGTCATTGAAGAGGCTCTGGCGGTGGTGACTCCAGCAATAGCGCAGAACCGGGATGCCGCTGCTGTCGGTCATGCGCCTCCGGGTACAGGCGCGACCGCTGTCATGATGATGCCGCGCGATCGCTGGAGAGCCTTAAAACTCCTCGAATATGATGATGCAGATGTGTCTGATCTGCCTCCTGACATCATGCGCCAAATCACCGAACAGCGTCACCGCATTCATCAGGTTTTAGGAGAAGACATCGACATTGCTGTGGCAGACAGCCGCTATGGCTATGCCCATCGGCTCGTGAGTGATGTGGCCAGTCGGCCCCGCCAGGTGAGTGTCACCCGGTCAGATAAGATCGATCAGGTCGTGTTGAACCGCTGGTTAGGCATTCCGATTTTCTTGGGGGTCATGTACCTGCTGTTCATGTTTGCCATCAATGTGGGCAGTGCCTTCATTGACTTTTTCGACATCCTGTTTGGCACCATTTTTGTGGATGGCCTGGGCCATCTTCTTGCCGCCATCGGCATGCCTGATCTGGTGCAGGTGGTGCTAGCGACCGGCATGGGCGGGGGGATTCAAACGGTAGCGACCTTCATTCCTGTGATTGCCTGCCTGTTCTTGTTCATGGCGTTCTTAGAAGACAGCGGCTATATGGCTCGCGCTGCCTTTGTGATGGATCGATTCATGCGGTTTGTGGGCTTACCTGGAAAGTCCTTCGTGCCGATGCTGGTGGGCTTTGGTTGTAACGTGCCTGCCATTATGGCCACTCGCACCTTGGAAAGTCGGCGCGATCGCATCCTTACCATTCTTATGAATCCGTTCATGTCCTGCGGGGCGAGGTTGCCTGTGTATGCCTTATTTGCTGCGGCCTTCTTCCCTCGTGGCGGACAAAATTTAGTGTTCTTGCTGTACCTAATTGGCATGGGGATGGCGATCGTCACCGGACTGATCATGAAGTACACCCTGCTCAAGGGTGAGGCGGCTCCTTTTGTGATGGAACTGCCTACTTACCACCTGCCGACCTTCAAGGGCGTGCTGATTCGCACCTGGGAACGGCTGAAAGCGTTCATCGTTCGGGCAGGTAAGGTGATTGTAGTGATGGTGATGGTGCTGAGCTTGCTGAACACCATCGGCACGGATGGCTCCATCGGCAACGAAGACAGCGAGAACTCCATTCTCAGCTCTGTCAGCCAGACGATCACGCCAGTGTTCGCACCGATGGGGATTCAACGTGAAAACTGGCCCGCTACGGTTGGTATCTTTACTGGGGTTTTTGCCAAGGAGGCCGTGGTCGGAACCCTCGATTCTCTCTATGGTCAGTTGGGTGAAGATGAGGCGATCGCCGCTGGTGTGGATGTGGAAGCCGAAGAGTTCGACTTCTACGGCAACATCGGTGAAGCCTTTGCCACCATTCCTGCCAACCTT
>JAYKJC010000071.1:0-4080 GCA_035285885.1 Leptolyngbyaceae cyanobacterium
CATGACGCTGTATGCCGATTTATCTCCAGCGACAGAAGGAAGTGTAAAAGCTCATCTCAGTAGGGAGGGCGATCGCCTCATCGAAGACTCCCATCAGCAGGGGCACTCTACCCACCGACAGTGGCGCGTTTGTCCTTCATTGGGCTCCCCATCACCCACCCCATCGGTGACAACACCCCTCGAAACTGAAGGCACTTCTCACCCCCTTCGAGCAATCCTTCTGCCGGGGGGGACAGTGAGCATTACCCCATGCACCATTCCCAGACGAGAAGCCTTCGACCTTGAAGCGGCATGGCACCTGTCTGCCCATCAGCGTCAGCGCATGATTCGGCATTACAGTGAATCGGGCGCTTGGACGGCGCTAACGCTGATTGATGAGAAAAAGTTGGGCTAATCTTTGGGCTAATCTCTTCGTGTTTAGGACTGACGCATTTTTGTGGGTAGTGGCGAGCTGCCGCATATGTTTAGTGTTCTCTCATTTCTGGTTCCCTGACTCTGGCAGGGAATCGCTGCGGGAGCCAGAGGCTCCAATTTGAACGGAAGTCAGAGGCTTTCGCGGGCATTCCAGCGAGACGCTGGGAACAAGGAATGCCCTAAACAAGTAGCGGGCTACGCCCGCCACCACCCACAAAAATGCTCTAGACGTGGAGAACTCGTGTCAGTCCTGAGTGTTCTAAGATTGATGGCGTTAAAGCATTTCCCTGATTCTCATCATTCTTTTTGTTGATAAGCGTATGATTCCAACTGCGATCGCCCGTCTCAAACATGGACTCGTGGTGTCTTGCCAGGCTCCAGCACAATCACCCCTGCATGAACCGTCGATCATTGCGGCGATCGCCCAGGCGGCGGTGCTGAATGGAGCCGTGGGCGTGCGAATCGACAGTCCTGATCATGTAAAGGCCGTGCGGGAGCGGGTTGATGCTCCTATCATCGGTTTGTGGAAACAGCAGTTCCCTGACTCCGACGTGTACATTACGCCCCAGTTTCATCATGCTGAGGCGATCGCCGCTGCGGGGGCAGACATCATCGCCATCGACGCAACCTCTCGTCGTCGCCCCAAAGATGAGCAGCTAGAATCTCTGATTCAGCAGATTCACACTCAACTGGGCAAGCCCGTGATGGCCGACATCGACACCCTGGAGTCGGCGATCGCCGCTGCTGAAGCGGGTGCTGATATCGTAGGCACCACCCTGTACGGGTACACCCGAGAGACGGGCGATCGCCAGCCTCCTGGACTGGATTTGCTAAGTGCAATGGCCGAAACCCTCACCGTTCCTCTCGTGTGTGAAGGAGGCATTGCCTCTCCGGAAATGATGAACGCCGCTTTTGCGCAAGGAGCCTACACCGTCGTCGTTGGCACCGCGATTACAGGCATTGATCTGCAAGTTCAGGCGTATGTTCGAGCCATTTCTTCGGTCAGTGCTCGGCTGTAAGGCAGGGTCAGTCTTCTCGAACAACCGTTAAGGCGGTGAGGTCACTGTCTGCACATCCGGTGATGATGCCTCCCGCGTCTGACACCTCTTGCAGCAGTTGAACCGCTTCTGCCGTCACTCGCTCTCCGGGCAACAACACCGGAATCCCCGGTGGATAAGGACACACCAACTCCGCACTGATGCGGCCAATGGCCTGGGCGATCGCCACAGGCTCATTCTCGGCAAAAAAGGCATCTCTTGGAGAGACCGCAGGCACGCTCACCCGGTCAATCGAGGGGAGCGCGGGAGACGAATTGGCGTAATCCAGGGGCGAGCATTCGAACGGCGACGGGCACCGCTCTGATAGCACCTGAAGGCTACGCACCAGGTGTTCAACGTCTTCAGCCGTATTGCCCAGGCTGATGATGAAGGTGAGCGTTTTGAGGCCAGGAAGCTCAGCAGTGACCCCCAACTCTTCATGAAGCTGTTCATCAGCGTCAAAGCCCGTAATGCCTAACCCGCTGACATCTACCGTGAGGCGAGTGGGGTCAAGAATGGCCGCCGCAGAATTGGACGGTGTATCGAGTTCGAATAGCTTGATACCAGGAATGGGGGCGATCGCCTCCCGCGCATGCTGAGCGAGGGACAGCGTGTGAGCCATCAGCTCATGTCCATGATCCTGCATTTGTGCCCGTGCCGCATCTAGCGACGCCAGCAGCAGATAACTGGGACTGCTGGACTGCACCAACTGCAAGGCGCGACTCACCCGTTCTGGAGAAATGCGATCGCCCTGGATATGCAACATAGACGCTTGAGTCAATGCCGCTAAGACCTTGTGGGTGGACTGAACCGTGAGATCTGCGCCCTGAGACAGTGCGGAGGGCGGCAGATCAGGGTGAAAGCCAAAGTGCGCCCCGTGGGCTTCATCAACGAGTAGCGGAATGCCGTGCTGGTGAACAAGATGGGCGATCGCCCCAACATCACAGCCCACCCCGTAATAGGTCGGATAGGTCACCATCACCGCCGCCACGTCTGGATACTTGTCCAGCGCTGTCTGGAGCGTGTGAACAGAAACACCGTGAGCAATGCCCAGAGCATCATCGGCATCGGGAGCGACAAAGACGGGCGTTACCCCCCCAAGAATGAGGGCGGATACGACGGACTGATGCAGATTGCGCGGCACAATGAGGCGATCGCCCGGTTTGCACGTCGCTAACACTGCCGCCTCAATGCCGCAGGTCGAGCCATTCGCCAGAAACCACGACTGATCAGCCCCAAAGGTCTGAGCCGCCAGTTGTTGAGCGTCCTGAATGACGCCCTCAGGATTGAATAATGTATCAAGCCCTGGCAATTCGGGTAAATCAGCCGCAAAGAGGCGATCGCCCAGGAGTTGCTTAATGGCATTCGATGCCCCAGTTCCGCGTTTGTGTCCGGGCGTGTAGAAAGCCGCATGAGACCGTTCAGCAAAATGCTGAAGTTGGCGAACGAGGGGAGTGAGCGACGACGAGAGCAGCATGGCAGAAGCAATTAATTTGGGTCAGTTCAAGCTACCATAGAACTATGGTCAACACCGTAGATATACTGGGATATCCGCACGCTTACGAATTGACCCCGGCAACTCGTCGTTCGTGCGTACTCGTGTTTGTGCACGGGTGGTTATTGAGTCGCGAATATTGGCAGCCGCTCATTCATCAGCTCTCTCAAGAGTATCAATGTTTATCCTACGATTTGAGAGGGTTTGGAGAATCTCGGGCAAAAGCGCCTCGGCAGACTTTACCGAGTTCATCACTCCGTCAAGTCTCTGGCAGCAACCACGTGAAGCCGCTGGTTTCTCATGGATTAGGAAACTCCCTGTTGGTGACAGACAGTACCGATTCAACTGGCACGACCGTCAGCCGCAACGATTTAAACGGCACACCTCCGACAGCGATGAATACTGGGTTTACCCCAGCCGATTATGCGACCGATCTGGTCGCCCTGCTTGAAACGCTCAACATTGATCAAGCCTGGTTGATTGGGCATTCGTTAGGAGGCAGCATCGCCATCTGGGCATCAGAACAGGCTCCCCAACGAGTCAAGGGAGTTGCCTGTGTGAACGCAGGCGGCGGGATTTACCTGAAGGAAGAATTTGAGAAATTTCGCTCTGTTGGGCAGCAGCTCCTCCGGTTTCGTCCGCCCTGGCTCCCCTACCTTCCGTTCATTGACCTGATGATGAACCGAATGAACGTGGCGAGTCCAGTCGATCGAAAGTGGGGACGGCAGCGGGTGATTGATCTCGTCAGTGCAGACGCAGACGCGGCACTCGGCAGCCTACTCGATTCCACCACCGAGGAGGAAGTCCACAAGTTGCCGGGGGTGGTGTCTCGCCTGAAGCAACCCGTCTACTTTATTGGGGGAGCGAAGGATGACATCATGGAACCACAGTATGTCAATCATCTCGCCAGTTTCCATTCATTATTCGAGTACACGGGTGAGAATGTGATTGAAATTCCAGACTGCGGGCACCTGGCGATGGTTGAGTGTCCGGAGAAGGTAGCTGAGCATCTTCGTGACGTACTCACGAAGCACGGTATCTAGCCCGCCCCTATGCTGAGAGTCAGGGTTGCTGTAAGGGCGTTGCTGATTCGAGGGATGATTTTCGTAGGGGCGTATGGCCATACGCCCCTAC
>JAYKJC010000072.1:0-8209 GCA_035285885.1 Leptolyngbyaceae cyanobacterium
TTCATGATTGCCAGCGATAGTCGCATTGTCATTGTCGGAGACCCTGGAGCCCTCGAACGGCTCCAGGGTGAATTGCCCTTTGAAGAAATCTCTTTGCGCCCGATTGGAGATTTCCTCGCAGGCTACGACAGGCAAACCGTGAGCGGCGAAGAGCAACTGCGTAGGATGGAAGAGCTTTATTCCAGTCTGCGCGGCAAGCTGATCGTGCGACTGATGCTCGTCAACCTGAACCCTGAGGTATTATCGCATCAGGGAGATCGTCTTGCTCAGCTTGCGAAAGATTGGAAAGATATCGAACTGCGATTGAACGAATTATTACAAGAGCGTAAGCACGAGGGAATTGAATTTGTTACAATCCTGGTAACGGAAGAAGGTGATTGGACTAAAGAGCGCAAACCTGTGCTCGAAGGATTCATGAAGGCTCCAGAGGGCTGCCAATACAAAATGCGCTGCTATCTCATGACAAGGTTACTGGAGCTTGGTCGTGATCGTGTGGTTCATGCTCGAGATGCTTGGCCTGTCTTTGTCGGCGGATTGATTCGCCATTTTCTCTGGAAGGCCCAGCATCTTGCCGATCAAGGTCGTTTTTTTGACGTGGAGGGGCTATTTGCATGGCGAACACTCAAAGTCGTTGCGGAGGTTCCTGAATCTGTTGTCCGAGAGAAGACCAGCGCAATTCTGAAAAAAGTCACCGCAAAATTCTTTGGTGAGCGCCCCAGTGCTCTATTCTCGGATCCGCTCGTGGTCGGAATAGAAAATGCGGGGGGCAAACGTTTTGAAGCCAATGTGCAAAACCCCTTTGGGCAAGCTACTTGGAGTGAGCTGGGAATCAAGGAGGAAACAAAACTGTCAGCACTCGAGGCGCCATCGAAATGGGAACGAGCCACTCAAGCTCATGCCCACGAAGAACGCAAGTCAGCATGGGAGGATCGAAGAAATGAGTCACCCAAGCCGTCTGAAACCGCCGGGACCCGAGTGAATGAAGCGAGAGAAATTCCGGGCAAAATCTTTCCCGGCTCCCTTCCGACTCCACCCATTAAAGAATTGCCAGATGTAAAATCGGTTCTGAGGGAAATTCAGGGCAAATTGGATGAGGTAAACGCACAAACCAGAAAGATTCGCGATTGGTGGGAAGATCACCTACAAGCAGCATGTGGATTTCTTGTGACCAGCGAGCGCTTGATCGTAGGGCTGATCGTCAGTATGGCTCTAGCTTATGGCATCCTCTCAATCCAGATGACGGTGCAGAAATATTTACCTGGCTCCCTATTTCCTTTTGAAAGTGGAGTGATTTTCGCATCGCTGGCGATAGCGGGGGTAGTTGCAACATTGCTGATTGGATACGTCACCCAACGTTGGCGCGGTCGCGTGGCTCAAAAAAAACTGATAGATTTGGGCAATAGCTGGATCTCTGAAAATATAGGGTTGAGGCAAAAAATTACCGATTCTCTCAGGGGATCAAGGCTCGCCGGCGCGCGCATCAGGGAGGCTGCCGCACGGCGACAGCTTGTGAAGAGACTGCAAAGGATTGAGCACATTCTCACTGCAGAACTACAACCCAGCTCCGTCAATCATGGGGATGGGCTCACCTCTCTCGTTGATCAAGAGGAAGTGGATCAAGTCCAACGCTACAGAAAGTTGCTAGAAGTTGCGGTTAGCTCATCTCATAAGAGTAATTTTTCTGAAGATGAAATGGTTCAAACAACCACAAAAAAATTCTTCAGAGATTGGGAACAAGTGTTGGAGGCATCGGGGAAAAATGTGATGATTCCTGCCACTAGTGTTCTTGCCCTTTGCCGCAGATCCGTTGGCGATTTACAGCAAACGGTGAACACCGAACTACGTGAAAGTGCTGCGGAACGGTTGAGCACGGAGAGTTCTGATGAGATGCAAAGACAACTCAAAGTGGTCCAGTTTGATGGCAATGAACGGCATTTTTATTCGGTCGATCTCAACGGCGGCGTTCCCCGTGATTCGGTTTGGTATCGAAAAGGCTTTGAAAGTGTATTCAATCAATCGAGTGGATTTGAACGTTCTGAGGAAATACCCTTGAATCAAGGAACTCTTGCCATGCTCTACGGTGAGTGCCCTCTCGAGATCGTCGATACGAGCGTGAAACAGGGAGAAACCCCGGAATCAATCAATCGGTTAGAATTTAATTCGAACTTCAGAAACGCCTGATCCTCTATCCGCCATGACAAGGGACGAACCAACAGATACCCCGACATCTCATTGTGAATATCGCGACGAGCATCTGGGGATTTTTTCTTCCCACCCCTATTGGCTGGAACGTGGGAGCAATTTCATTCGACTCGTATTGGTGGGATCCGCGATTTTCATCTACTTGCTCGTGACGTATTTGTGGCTTCGCGGTCATGGGATCAATCGTATGATTCCAGCTTTAGGCAATTGGCTCGTCAGCGATTTAGGAAAAATTGTCGCAGGGATTGCCGTGTTCGGCATGGGCATGATGACGGCCGCGACTTTTCAACTCCGAATGGCGCTACGCAAGCAATCGAAAGACCTCGCTCGTCAACGGGATTTGCCGGTATCATTCAGCCCCGGGACGGCTCTCGTCGTTGCGCTTGCAGGTTTCGTTCTTCCACTCGTTCTGACTTTTGCCCCTGGACTTCCTTTCGAGGCAAGATTCTTCGGCGCGTTGATCGCTCTGACGCCTGCAGTCACCTTATCTTTGCTTCTTCCCGCACCACCGTCTCGCCCAAGAACGCCTCCCTGGTTTTCAGGAGGAATTCTGCTTCCTAAATTAGCGATAGGTGCAACGTCCGAATCTGCGGCGGAGTGGGTGTCGACGCATCTGCCCAAGTGGGTGCTGGACTTCTTTCCTCTCCTTCAAACTTTGGACGGCATTCATCAATTGTGCATGGCCCTGTGTTCGATGACAGCCGTTGTATTTGCATTCAACTTGCTCACTTGGTTGCAGGCGCGCCCATTGACCAAGGAGGAAAAACCAACTACCCCACCAACCAAGAAAATTTCGTTCTGGCGCAGAATTTTGCGGGCTTTGGGGTTGATCAAAGATACGGAAGATGAGGCTCAGCAAGAGCAAACCGAAATCGAAGAACGTCAGAAACAATTGATCGAATGGTCGATCCAACTCGCTCAAAATTGCGGCTACAGTCCAGAACCAGCCTGCGAATTAACTCTCGAAGCAGGTGAGGTATCACAGATGGGTGAAGATGCTTCCTTTGATTTGCTTTTCGACGGAAAGCGTCCCACACTGGATCAATTCAAAGCACTGCGAGATTTCAGTGATTTGATTATGCGGTGCATCGATGATCCCGAGGGCAGGGTGAACGGCACGGGCTTTGAAATGATCCTCGAGGGCCCAGCAGGCAGCGGTCGTTCGTCTGTGCTTGATGCGATGGCGCTACTCACGCTTCTCAGCCAAGGCACTGGCGCAGTGATTTTGGTTGCTGATGCTGGGAGGATCAATTTTGCCATCAAACGCCTGCGTGCGCGGCTTGATTCGCTTCACCTTGCACCCTATGCAACGGTAGGCACGATCCAAGAATCCTGGGGTATGTCCTGCCGTGAGGAAGCTCCTCCTGATATCTGTGTAACAACACCTGAACTATGGGAAGAAATGCTTCCCGGCCAAATGGTGCGTGAGGGGAAAGATTATGAAACTGCTCGCATGCTCATGATGCATTACAGCACCATGCTCGTCGATGATTGGCAGGAACATCCGGTAGAGGTCAGAGCGCATCTACCTTTCATTATCGATAAGCATCGCCTGTTTCTTGAATCGGAAATGCTCCCGCGCGCATGTGTTGTCGCATTTCCTCATCTAACAGACACCGGTCGAAACCTTGCTGTATCCCGGATTATGGGAGATGCGGGAGTCATCGACGAGAGTCGTCAGGTTATTCGACTTCGTCACAGACCTTTGCCGAGCACGACCTGTATCGACGTGGTTTGTGATGCGGTCGACGCAGCGATTGATCAGTTAGCGCAGGCATTGAGCCAATCCGGTGAACCATCGATCCTCTTGCGCAAAGGTATCGACTTTGAGGAAGCGGAACGGCAAACTCTCGATTTTCAAACCAAGCATCAGAACTCAAAAGTTACCGTTTGTTACTGTGGAGATCAGATTGAAACTGTAGCGGGCGACATAAGTGCTATTCTTATGAAGGCCGCCTGTGGTCCAGAAGCGGTCTTTGCGCTGCGTGCGCATCGGCATGAAAATGCTGTGGTAATGATTCGCGTCAGAGACCGCAGAGAGATCGGTAGTAGTGGACGCATTACGCCGTTGATCGTGGATCGCAGTGGTCGTGGCATGGCAGAATCCCATCTGCGTAACATCCTTCGCTTCATCGATCCTCAGAGTCCTGTGAGCCGCCGCTGTTGGGGGCAACTTGGTCTCGACATCCCCTCGGAAGTCACAGGCAAACTTCCCGCCAAAGCAGCAGGCACTTTGATTCTAGACTTGCCGGAGCTGCTCCCCGAGGCTGAACGTAGAGCTCGTCCCTACCTCTCGAAACTAGGCTCCTACATATCACTCAAAGATCCATTCAAATATCTTGAGAGCGTCGATTGCCACTGGATTCCTGATCCAGGTCCAGTGCCTGTGGCGCGCGCGATTGCTGGACAAAGTGTGCCGGGACATCTCTACCTTTCCATCGCGGATGACGCAGTCAGCAAATTGTCGGGAACCAGTGTTCTATGGCTTGGCAACGAAGGATCCGAAATCGGACGGTCGCAATTGCATTACGCAGATACCCTCCTACTGAAAAGACATCGAATTTTTTGCCCCGACCGTATTCGAGAGGTGGCATCAAGGGGGCTGGAAATTGATGCCACGAAATTCAGGGACAATGGCAGTGATGCCATTCATCCAAAGATCGAATTGAACTGGAGTGGCGAAGTTACTACCTCGACTGACAGCAAAAGCGCTCGATCCGGACAATCCCTGGACTCCAGTCAACTTGCCACAGGTTATGGTGGTCCATCTCATGGTTTCATCTGGGCCGACCTCGGATCCGCCTCAGGTGTCGCTGTCACTTCTCGACTAATTGAACGTGTGGATGACCAGGACCGTCCCAGTCCGTGCTTTGCTTATGAGTATCAATGGCGCGCGCGGGTCAGGCCTCTGCTGCTCTGCCCGACGGATGCAGTGATTGACAATCAACAAGGATACCTCGAGGCCTTGAAAGCATTTTTTTCCGAGACCACTCCATGGGGTACGGAGCATGCTGGATTTCTTCCAGGTCTTACCTATGCGCTTACACGCGGGCTTGAAATCGATCTCCCCTCCTCAGGGTTCTTTGGGAAAATCCTCGCTTTCCGCCTCAGCGGTGAAATGGGACGATTCGCTAAGGCGGTGGTGTGGTTTGTGGAACCGTCGGGCACCGGTCGCACATTGTCGAATGCGGTTCACGAACTGCTCAAGGAAGACGGTTATCTCAAGGAACTCGCCACTCGCATGGACTTGATCCTGCGGCAAGGCTGGGAAAAATCTCCCCCTATCGAACTCGCGAGGTTTTGGTTGCCTCGTCGCGGTCGTAGGTCTGTGACATTGGCAGAGAGAAGGGTCGTGTCTCATTTATTGGGCGAAACCACTCCGACCAGCACTTCGAGCGAGACCTCCAATTATAAAGTTTTATGCCCTCATTGCCAGACTGAGCAGCAATGGGAAGCAGCGACCAATGGGGGCCTGCAATTTTTTAACCACTGTGAGCACACGGTAGCCATGCTGGTGACTTCTGCCGGAGGTTCACTTGTCAGCCCTGCGAGTCTGGTGAAGGCGTGGTGGCCTGCCGGCGTTGCGATTCCTAAGGGAATGCCAGAGGAAAAGACTATAGCGGTTTGGAGCCTGATTGCTCAACAAGTGGATTATTGCTATGATATTCAACAGCGCGAAGCGAGTCACGAATGCTGGCTTCCTGCAGAAGAAACTTGGAAGAGAACCATAGGAGATTGCGAAGACCATTCCATATTGTTGGCCTCTATGTTGGCACATCTGGGCATCAACGCTTGGTTGGTATGGGGCAAAACGGATGAGGGTGGTCACGCATGGGTAGAGGTCGAAATCGATGGTGATCTCAAGTTGATCGAGGCAACATTGAAACAACCGCTACCAGCATCATTACCGAAGGTGACAGAATCAAGCAGTGCATATTCCTCCGTATACCAACCCGATGCAGGAAGCCCAGCTCGAACCAACGGCAAGACGTATGCTGTCTTTGAGAATGGCCAATGGCATGAAGCAAATATCACCGAGGCTACCATCTAAAGGCGTAATGGCTCAATGACGAATTTCAAACTATGTTTCCACGGAACATCACGAACAAAAGTTGCCATTACTGAATCAACTTACCATGAAATGCTTTCTGATTATGCCCTATGGCAATTTGGGTGATCCGCAGAAAAAAGCGGAGTGGGATGCGTTGCATGAACTGATTCGCGAAGTCACGGAGAGCGTGATTGCCCCCGACGGTTCGCGTCTGGAGTGCATTCGTGGTGACCACGAATTGAACCCTGGTGAGATCGTGTCAGGGATTGTGCGCGATCTTGCCGAATCCCCTCTGGCGATTGCGGTGCTCACCGGTCATAACGCCAATGTGTTCTATGAATTAGGCGTACGCCACGCACTTGCCAATCGCACGATACTAATGGCCGAACGGGAGTCCGACGTGCCGTTCGATCTGAGAACCCAGAGAATGCTACTATTTTCCACACAGAATCTCGCTGCGACACAACAACTGAGAAGGCAACTCAGCGACACCTTGCGCACCATCATCGCTCAATCATCCGATGAAGCCGACAATCCAGTGCAGCGCTATCTGGCAAGTCGCACTAAGATGGTTTCGCAACCGCAAAATGCCATTGACCAGGTCGCAGCTCTGCGTGATGAAATGAAAGAAATGCGCGATGCTCTTTCCGATTTGATTGTCTCGAACAGTCAAAATACGGCTAGGAATGTGCAGACTGTCACGGCAGAAGTAAGCCCTGTTCACAAGAAAGCGATCGAGTCTTTCGATAAGAAGCGGCCTACAGATAAGAATGATCAATCAAATTCTCTCGATTTCGCTGAAGAAAATTTAATTTTCGAAAAACTTGTCGGTGCATGGCTGAACAAGCAGACGCAATCTTGTGCATACGCCCAAATGACCGATCGCGGACTTGAAGTTGTATACTGTTATAGTGGGGATTTCGAAGCGACGGGAGTGTATGAAAATTTCCAGATGGCAGGATCTAGAATTTTCGCGCGCTTTCATTGGATCAATGAACCGCAGATTCACGGATTTACGATGCTGCGCGTGTTAGGAGATGATTGCCTGCAAGGAGGATGGTGGTATGCGGATTCGGTTGCTGAATACACCAATGGGGCCATCCCCGAACTCGACGAGCAGCATCCCGAGATGTTCTCTAGCGAGTGGAAAAAAATCCCGAACAAACCTTTTCCTGAGTGGGCAGAAAATTGGTTTCGTCAACCAAGGTAAGTGCGGGCGGCAATCATTAAAAAACTAAATCAACAACCAAAATGGAAAACAAACAGCTACCCTATGATGTATTTATCAGTCACTCCTCGAGGGATTCACTAACAGCGAGCGGGATGAAGCAAGCGCTTCAAAATAAAGGGATTCGCTGTTGGAAAGCGCCCGACGACATTCTTCCCGGCGAAAGTTGGCCTTCGGCAATCATGCGTGCGATTTCTGGTTGCCGTGTGATGATCCTCGTCTGGACAGAGAACGCGATGTCTTCGAGTGAGGTCTCCAAGGAATTAACTCTAGCCATGCGAAATAACTTGGTCGTAGTTCCCTACAGAATCGAGAATGTTCAACCTGTGGGTGACTGGGAGTATCATCTGGCGAACACACACTGGATGGATGCCACAAGCGACATCATCGATAAAGATTATCATGCACTGGGAGATTTTCTATTAAAGCTTCTGCCTGAAAGAGGAAATGCGATAGATCCTCCCATACGCAAATTGACGTCAGAAGATCTGGAGCAATTTATTGAACAAGCACTCGCAGATGGTGTTCTTACTGAATATGAGCGTTCGCAGTTGATGAAAGACGCTCTATCGCTGGGTTGGAAACGAGATGATTTCAGTGCAGAGCTTGAAGCGCGCTTGGCAAGAAAGCTACAAGAGTTGGGCACACAAACTCCCACGCCTACGCCTCCAAAATTTTCTCCTCCGCAATCACCACCACCACCACCTATTCCTCAAAACGCCAACTCA
>JAYKJC010000073.1:0-3405 GCA_035285885.1 Leptolyngbyaceae cyanobacterium
GTTCGAAACGGTTGCTCATGTCAGCAATGTGAGCCGGAAACACCTGCTGAAAAAGCTCGTCTCCTTCCGCTGTTAGCCTCACCACAACGCTGCGACGATTCTCCGGCGGCACTTCTCGAACAATCAAACCCTTTTTCTCCAGGCGATCGACGACTCCTGTCAGCGTTCCTTTGGTAATCAGGGTTTTCTCGCCAATGTCGCCCATGCTCATGCCCGTCGTATTCCCCAATGTCGCGATGACATCAAACTGAGCGGGCGTGAGATCATACTGTCGGACAAACGCCTCCGAATAGGAAGAGAATGATTGGTAAGCTCTGACTAGCTCACGAACAGCACCCAGACAGGGTTCCTTTGCAGCCATTTCGGGAGAGTAGGGCGTAGACATGAGGTAAAGTTAAACTCGAAAAGTCTTAATCAGTACTATTCTATGCGAGCCAAGCGACGCTTTTGTACCTGAACGTCGCCGTAGCCGTCAAAATGCTGCTTAGCATCCAATAAAAGAAATAACATACGGGTTAAGCGATCGCATATCCGGTATGTTTTCGAACGTCAGGAGGATGAAACGCCAGAACAATCCTCTTCTTCGGAATACCTGCTGCCATCAGATCTGCTCACAATCTCCTCAGTTGTCGAACTGAACACAATGCATTGAAAACCAGGCTCTTCTAAGAGCAATTGACCAACTTCTTCAGTAAACACTGTCTGAAAAACTGTGTCGCTAATCGCTAGATATAGCGTTCGGACGGGTTCCTGTTTTTTCAACGCTCTATCGCTTTCTCAATGAATATGTTTAGCTGGCTCAAGATTAGCCGATGAAGCTGCTCGGAGCGGTTTTTCTGTAATCACGTCTGTAATCACGGATTCGCTCAAAAGAAATCCTCAAGGAAGAAACAGCATATGTGGCCTACTGTTCCTTCTTTGAGGATTGAGTTACTTTGCTCATGTGCAATGAATTCAGGATTAGGGAAGTGCAGTGTGTCCCATGAGGTAGCGATCGCACTCTCTAGCCACACCGCGCCCTTCATTGATCGCCCACACGACAAGACTCTGGCCTCGACGGCAGTCCCCAGCGGCAAACACACCGGGAATGGAAGTGGTGTACTGTTCGTGTTCTGCCTGGATGTTGCTGCGGGCGTCGCGTTCCAGGCCAAGGGAGTCGAGCAACATCTGTTCTGGCCCTAAGAAGCCCATCGCCAGTAAGACCAACTGAGCGGGGATCACTTTTTCAGTGTTGGGAATGTGTTGAGGCGTGAAGCGTCCGCTTTCATCGCGCATCCACTGTACCTGGACGGTGTGAATGGCCTTCACATGGCCGTTTGCATCGCCTTCAAATTTGGTCGCGGTGGTGAGATAGGCACGGGGATCATCCCCAAACATGGCCGCGGCCTCTTCCTGCCCGTAGTCCATCTTGTAGACCTTCGGCCATTCGGGCCAGGGATTGCTGGGAGCCCGCGTTTCAGGAGGCTTGGGCATGATCTCTAGCTGGGTGACGCTGGTGCACCCGTGACGAATGGAGGTTCCCACACAGTCGGTTCCGGTATCACCGCCACCAATGATGATGACATCCTTACCTGCGGCTGAGATGAAGTCCTCAGTCGGGCTTCCCTGCATGACGGTGCGGGTATTGCCCGTTAAGAAGTCCATGGCAAAGTGGATGCCCTTGAGGTCACGGCCTTCGATGGGCAAGTCACGGGGCTTCGTCGCGCCCGTGCAGAGGAGGACGGCATCATACTCGTCGAGTAATTGCTGAGCAGGAATATCTTTGCCAACTTCGGTATTGCAGACAAACGTGATGCCTTCGGCCTCAAGCACATCGAGTCGGCGTAGCACCACGTCTTTCTTATCCAGCTTCATATTGGGAATGCCATACATGAGCAGTCCGCCGGGGCGATCGGCACGCTCGTAGACGGTGACCCAGTGGCCTGCTGCGTTGAGCTGATCAGCTGCCGCCAACCCCGCCGGGCCAGAACCAATAATTGCCACTTTCTTCCCCGTCCGCTTCAGGGGTGGATTGGGGGAAATCCACCCTGATTCCCAGCCTTTTTCGGCAATGGAATACTCAATATTTTTGATCGTCACGGGAGGATTGTTAATCCCCAACACGCACGACCCCTCACAGGGAGCCGGACAAACGCGCCCCGTGAATTCAGGAAAGTTATTGGTTTTGTGGAGGCGATCGAGGGCTTCTTCCCAGAGCCCTCGGTAAATCAGGTCATTCCATTCAGGGATGAGGTTGTTGATGGGGCACCCGCTGGCCATGCGGTTGATGGTCATTCCGGTGTGACAGAAGGGAGTGCCGCAGTCCATACACCGTGCCGCCTGGTTTTGGAGGCGATCGTCGGGCATGGGAAGGTGAAACTCATCCCAGTTGCGAATGCGATCGGCAGGAGCCACTTCTGAGGCAATTTCCCTCAAGTATTCAATAAATCCAGTTGGTTTTCCCATCGTGTCGTGTCCTTAAATCAATGATTGAGCGCAAATTACAGACTAATCAGGAAGTCAAAAAGTTAACCTCTATTGACGGTAAACGTCTTTTCTATGCTTACAGTGAAGAAGTAAGACGACTTGAGAACCATCATCGATTTCATATCGCACTCGATAATCTCCAATTCTGATTCGATATTCATTGGGTAAGCCCTTCAATTTCTTTACTCCTGATGGTCGAGGATTTTCAGCTAGCAACAGCAGTTTCTCAATGATGATTTCACGTATGTTCTGAGGAAGTTTATCAAGCTGTTTCTGAACAGGCTTAGGGATGATGACGTGGTAACTCATGGTGCCTGAGATGACTGAGTTGAGGCATATTGCTGAAGAGTTTGATAATCTCCTTGGCGATATGCCTGCCGTGCAGCCTCCACTTCTGCAATAACTTCTGGATCGTTTTCCATGTGTTCGTCTTCTTTTTCCGAGAGCAAATCGTCTAGTAAGTCAAACAACTCTTGTTGTCTGCTTATGTCCAGCGATTTAATCGCATCAACAACTGCATCAAAAGGAATGTTGAATTGAACGTTTGCTGACATGGTCGTTCCCGTTATTGTGTTGACTAGCTGCCGCTGATGCGACTGATGTCGCGGGCATTTTCTTCGAAGGCAGCGGTGAGGGCATCGTCGCCGCTGAGTCCATCGGCGATCGCCTTCTGAATGTGTTGTAGCACGCGCTTGTAGTCCCGAGGCATCACCTTGACAAATTTGGGAATCATACGCTCCCACTGGTCGAGCACCCTCTGCCCTCGGCGACTGTTCGTGAAGGTCACATGTTTCTGAATCAGATCATGAACTTCGCGAATTTCTTCGGGATCAGCGAGGGTTTCTAGATCCACCATTTGAGGATTGCAGCGGGTGTGGAAGTCGCCTGCCTCATCGAGCACGTAGGCGATGCCACCGCTCATGCCTGCGGCAAAGTTGC
>JAYKJC010000074.1:0-7397 GCA_035285885.1 Leptolyngbyaceae cyanobacterium
GCCGCACGATTACTCGGATTACCCACCATCCTACACGAATCGAATGCCATACCCGGAAAGGTGACTCGGTGGCTGAGCCGATGGTGCAGTGTGGTAGGCGTTGGGTTTGAGGCGGCCATTCCCTATCTGCCCCATGCCCAGTGTCAATGTGTGGGAACGCCTGTGCGATCGCAATTCTTAACGCCGCAGTCGGACGAAAATCTGGATGATTTGGGCATTCCACCGGAGGTGCCGCTGATCGTGGTGGTGGGTGGCAGTCAGGGCGCAGTTGCGGTGAATCAACTCGTCAGAGCCGCTGCCCCTGCCTGGTTTGAGGCTGGAGCCTGGGTCGTTCACCTGACGGGCACCAATGATCCCGATGCGGATGCGCTTCAGCATCCTCAATACATTGCCAAACCCTTTTACGATCGCATGGCCGTTTTGCTGAGACGGGCAGACCTGGCGGTGAGTCGGGCAGGATCGGGAACGCTAACGGAACTCGCCATGACTCGAACCCCGTCCATTCTGATTCCCTATCCTTTCGCGGCAGAAGACCACCAGACCTTTAATGGCAAGGTTTTTGTTGATGCCCATGCCGCCCTGCTGTATCAGCAAGCCGCCCTGACATGCGAGATGCTTCAGCAAACGGTACTGGAGCTATTAAATGACGCAGATCGGCGAAAACAGATGGCGATCGCCGCAGAACACTTAGCCGTTGAAAATAGTGCTGACCAATTGGCGGATCTCATCCGTAAGGCGATCGCCCATCCCAATGGCTTTAAGAAAGGAGTCTAGTCGGGATAACGCTCATGGCTATTTCGCTCGGTGTGTCAATCGTATCCTTGGTGATTTGGGTCTATCTTCTGCTGTTTCGAGGACAGTTTTGGCGAACTGACCAGCATCTCGAAGCGCTCGACGCAGAGGGGAATGACGCACTGAATCCACAAGAAACACCGGAATGCTCTGCGCCTCCTGTCTGTGTGGTCATTCCCGCCCGCAATGAAGCGGATGTTCTGCCGATTACGTTGCGATCGCTCTTTACCCAGGACTACGATGGCGCGCTGGACGTGCTGGTAGTCGATGATCACAGCACCGACGGAACTGCCACAGTGGCGCAGCAAACCGTTCAAGACCTTGGAAAAGCCGACCATTTTCAGCTCTATTCTGCCCAACCCCTTCCCCCCGGATGGACCGGAAAACTTTGGGCGCTAGATCAGGGAACTCAACAGGTGATGGGGCGATCGCCCGCTCCCACATACATTCTGCTATCCGATGCAGACATCCAGCACGATTCACACAACCTCCGTCGTCTCGTTACGAAAGCCGAAGCTCAATCGCTCGATCTTGCTTCCGTCATGGTTCGCCTCCGGTGCGAAAGCCTCGCAGAACACTGGCTGATTCCCGCCTTCGTCTTTTTCTTTCAAAAACTCTATCCGTTTCGATGGGTCAACCAGCCTGAACGGAAGACCGCCGCCGCCGCAGGCGGTTGTGTGCTGCTGAGAACCTCAGCCTTGCAGCGCATTGGCGGCATTGCATCCATTCGAGAAGCACTGATCGATGACTGCACGCTGGCTCAACATGTGAAACACGGTGATCCGACCGCCAATTCAGCCCTGGAAAGCCATCCGATTTGGCTGGGACTGAGTTCCAAAACCTACAGTTTGCGACCATATCCCAATCTGAAGACCATTTGGGATATGGTCGCCCGGACAGCCTACACCCAACTGAATTATTCTCCACTCCTGCTGCTTGGAACGCTGCTTGGCATGGTGCTGGTCTATCTGGTTGCGCCGATCGCCCTTATTGGAGGACTGCTCAGTCACTCGCCTCTCATTGCACTCATTGGGGCTGCGACGTGGGGACTGATGGCGATCGCCTACTCACCAATGGTGCGATTTTATCAGTGCTCTCCTCTCTACGCCGTTGCCCTTCCAGTCATCGCACTGCTTTACACCCTTATGACCCTTGACTCCGCACTGCGCCATTGGCAAGGCCGAGGTGGATCGTGGAAAGGGCGCACCTATAGCCCATAGCATGGCTCGTAGAACGGTTCATAGACAACAATTCTCATTTTGGGAAACTTCGTGCCTTATCGGCGCTCACCGATATAGATTCATGGGGCAAAACGGTCGCTCCAGCGACCGTTTTGCCCCATGAATTTTCATAATGAGAATTGCTGGTTCATAGAACATCTGGGTGACAGCAAAAGAACCCTGTGGCGTTCCCAAAAAAAGGCGTCACTTCTGGTGGAGTTGCTCTAACAGTCGAAGTTCCGTTGCCAGTGCTGTAGATCTTCGACAGAAACATATCGACTGATGATGTTGACCCTATCGCTCCGCTGCTCAATGGACGGATCGGTGGTAAACACGGCTCTCTCAATTTGCTCGGGCTGAAACTCCCAATGATCGCAAAAGGTCTGCGTCAGGGTTTGAACCTGATTGATCACTTTGTTGCGATGTTTATTGCGGCGTTTCCGCTCTGTGTCTCCACTGGCTGTTGTATCGATGTATTTTGTCTCGATAAGTAGAATCGTTTGCGCTTTCGTGAGATAGACAAAATCACACTTACCGACATTGGTGTAATCACCGTAGGGCGGCTTCTCGAAGAGCAGAAGGCGATCGCAATGTTCGAAAATCTGGCAGATATTCAGATACAAGTAGGCTTGAAGCAGCAGTTCATGGTCATAAGGGAAACATACAACCCCTTCAAAAAAGCGCTGAATCAGTGCATTGGAGTAGGGTTGACATGTTTGGCAATAACCTATGAAACGAGAGAGGGACTCAGAATAGTTAGTCGGGTAGCTCACAACGGTGCTCTTTTCCTTGCTGGGGGCTTACAAGTTATTTAAGGCTACACTATACCGTTTTGATTTTTATAGCCTCGTAGTAAAGTCTACAGTGATAACGCGTAAGTCGTGGTATTGCAAAACTACAATACATGGTATTGCAAAAGCAACAAAAAACTCTTGGGGGGAGATGCTCTGAATATGCCCATTTGAGTGCTGTTCAGGATTCTCACCCTCTCCAGCAATTCTCATTTGGGGAAACTTCGCGCCTTATTGGCGCTCACTGATATAAATTCAAGGGGCAAAACGGTCGCTCCAGCGACTGTTTTGCCCCTTGAATTTTCATTATGAAAATTGCTGGCACCCTCTCAGCTAGATATAAAAAACCAAAAATGTTTGTTATGATAGGCAATGCCGTATAAATCTGGGAATCAATAAGTGCCTCATGGCTAAAAAAAGCATGATTGCGCGAGATGTGAAGCGCAAAAAAATGGTTGAAAAGTATGCGCAGAAGCGTGAAGAGTTGAAAGAGCAATTTTCAAGCGCATCGACGCAGCAAGAAAAATTAGAGATTCATCGGAAAATACAGCAGCTTCCACGTAACAGTGCGCCCAACCGAGTGCGTAACCGTTGTTGGTTAACAGGTCGGCCTCGGGCGGTGTATCGTGACTTTGGGCTTTGCCGCAATGCATTGCGTGATATGGCTCACCAGGGACTTCTTCCTGGCGTTGTGAAGTCTAGCTGGTAATCCTCTTGACCCTTCGGTAAAAAGAAGGTGGGCGACGTGCCAAGCACGTCGCCCACCTTCTTCTATGTAATTAGTGTTTTATCGTAGTTTCTTGCTGTGCGATTTATTGTCGATGAAATTGCTCAGGTGAGTGGGTGGTCTGCCGCCCACAGCATCGCTCAATGCCCAGGCTATCGAGCAGAAGATCGCTGATGGCATTGGCAACGGCAAACTCACTATAGAAACTCGATGAAAAGTCAAAGGCTTGAAGTTCTGTAACGATCGCCATCACCAGCGCGCCAACTTCATTCTCTCCTTCCATGCGCTGACGCACAAAAACTTGAGACGCTTGTTGGGCGATCGCCTCATTGATCGATTCTGGCAGGAACTCATCGTCTAACCATTGTTGGAGGGAGGCTTGTAGCCACGCACCTTCCTGCATAACATTATCAGCAGGAGGCAACAGAACGGGTTGGACGGGATCGGTCATTGCTCAGTACCACCATCGCTTGTATGCTATGCAGTTTAACATCCCCACTCTTATCAATGGTTACGCCCAAGGGTATTTCTTGATGGCGAATGATGAGAATCGTGGGCTGGAATGGTACTCTAGCCGAGAACGAGCGCTGATTCCGTTAGATGATCGGTTTCGCTATCCGCGATCGCTTCAGCGGGTGCTCAACCGCAATCAGTTTACAGTTGCAATTAACCAGGCGTTTGATGATGTGGTTGAAGGCTGTGCCAATCGAGACGTCACCTGGATTTCAGATGACTTAAAGGAGATTTACCACGCGCTACACCATGCAGGGTGGGCGCACAGCTTTGAGACGTGGCAAGGAGATGAACTGGCGGGCGGTATCTTGGGCATTGCCATTGGTGGAGCCTTCATTGGAGAGTCGATGTTTTACCGCATTCCTGAAGGGTCTAAAGTGGCAATGGTCAAGCTGGTAGAACATTTGCGATCGCACCACTTCATGCTCTTTGACGCTCAGATGACGAATCCTCATCTGGAGCGATTTGGTTCTTACACCGTTTCACCCAAAAACTACGAAATAATCTTGAGCAAGGCCGTTCACTTGCCTTGCTCGTTTGTATAAAGTCTCAAGCATACGAAGTCTCAAGCTTGAGCTATTGAAGAATTTTGCTGGCGGCTTGGATTCCAGCCCCTGGACTTAAGGCGTCGTAACCCAGTTCTTGCAGCGCTGCTTCAATGGCGGCAATGACGGTGAGAATGTCGCGATCGCTCACAAATCCCAAATGGCCGATCCGGAAGATCTTGCCTTTGAGGTGATCCTGTCCTCCGGCGAGGGCAATGTCGAATCGCTTTTTGAGAATGCCACGAATGGCTTCAGCCTCAACACCCACAGGCGCAACAGCCGTCACCGCAGGACTGGCCACATCATCTGCTGCCAGCAGCGGCAAGTTCATGGCGCGAATGGCGGCACGGGTGGCGCGACGATGGCGATCGTGGCGGGCAAAAATATTCTCCAGTCCTTCCGCTTTCATCATCTCCAACGCCGTTCTCAGCGCAAACACAAGGTTCACGGGAGGCGTAAACGGATTGCTGTTCTTGGCAGCGGTTTTCTGATACTTGCCCAAGTCGAGATAGAAGCGAGGAAGGGTCGCTGTTTTGTAGGCGTCCCACGCTTTGGGGCTCACGGAGACAAAGCCCAGTCCTGGCGGGATCATGTATCCCTTCTGAGAGCCTGAACCGACAACGTCCAGCCCCCACTCGTCTACGGGAAGGCTGGCGGCTCCAAGACTAGTGACCGCATCCACAATGATGAGTGCTTCGCCATGAGCTTTGACGGCTGCGTTAATGGCCTCCAAGTCATTCAGCACCGCAGTGGAGGTTTCACTGTGGGTGAGAATTACCGCTTTGATGGTTTTCTCGGTGTCTGCTTCGAGTTTTTGGCGGAACGTGGCCACATCCAACGCCTTGCCCCATTCGGCCTCAATGCGTTCGACGTGGACCCCATAGGCGTCACAGATTTCTGCCCAGCGATCGCCAAACTTGCCATTGCATCCCGCCAAGACGCGATCGCCCGCACTCAAAAAGTTGATAATGCCCGCTTCCATTGCCCCTGTGCCGCTGGCCGTGAGAACCAGTACGTCGTTCTGGGTTTGGTGCAGCCATTTCAGCCCTTCTGTCACCTCGCCCATCACAGCGCTAAATTCGCCGCTGCGATGGCCAATAGGGTGCTTTGCAAGCGCCTGCAACACCCGTTCAGGAACGGGCGTCGGGCCAGGAATCATCAACATCTGCTTATCGTCCATGGGAAGTATCCGGTGGGTGAATGTCAACAAAATTATTGGGGGAGGACTGCCGACTGACCTTCTTGTAACTCATGATTAAAACATCTATCTCACGGAAGCGCTAGCCATTTAACAGTCTTGTGAAAACGTTCTGAAAACGTGTGAAACCGTTGTGAAAACGTGTGAAACCGTTTCTCAGCGATTTCTTATCGATGAACTCACGGGGGTTACGCTGTGTCTTCTGAATCGTCAGACGATGGCCTCCGTGTGTCTTGTATGGGTAGAGATCGATAGCGAACCGCATGGCGACGAATGAGAAATTCGGGCATGTCTACCGTGTTGAACTGCGGAGCAGGGAACGTTGATGGACAGTCGGGCGATTCATCTTCGGGATGCATCGCCAGTTGAACCGCCTGAAGTAAGCCTTCTGCTGTCCGTTCAGAGAGATGGGGCGATTCTCGCTCGAAGAGAAGCTTGAGCTGTTCAAGCTGGCGCTGACTTGACCGATAGCGTTCTTTCCAGAACTGAATGGCGGCTTCATACTCGCCCAGTTGATGGGTCTGTTGGAAAATCTCTTCTTGCAGTTCCGCATTTTGACGCTCTAAATCAGACCGAACCGACTGATGCTTGTCTGATTCTGCTTCTAGTTCACGGCATTGATTCACAAGCCTGGAGTGATCTTTCACGCTTTTCAATCGTTCGGCATTGAGATGGGCCGTGCTGGATTCGGCGATCGCCAATTCTCGTTTTAATTTCGAAATGGTTCGCTGATGCTCTGCAATCACCTCTTCTGAGCGCTGGAGCAGGTTCGCCATCTCGTCATGCTCAGACGCAGCAATTTCAGCTTTTCTCAGGTCATTTTGCAGGGCGATGAGACGGGTCTGGCTTTCAGCCAAACGAACGCTCAGATCTCTTACTTGTTGCTGAGATGCGGCAAGTTGAATTTCGAGACTTGCCGCCAGGGTGCGAGACGCCAGGGCATCTGACTCAGTTCTTTGGGTGCGTTCTTGCTCAGAAGCGAGAGCAGACTGTAGAAGTTCAGCTTTTTTCTGAAGCTGAGAATAGCGTCGGTGATGTTCGGCTAAATCTTGAGCCAACTGGGATTTGATGTGCTTCAGCTCAACTTGCTGATATTCGACGAGCTGTTCTGTTTCTCCGAGAACACTTTGCACCGCGTCATCATATTCACGGGCGTCACTGCTTTGGCTAATTAAAATTTGCTTTTGCTGCTTGAGCTGCTTTTTGAGATGGGCGATCGCATGTTGTTGAACGTAGGCAAAGTCTTCTGTCATCAACAACTGGTCGTGAAGCGTGTCGCGATCGCGCGCCTTCAGTCGCAATTCCTCAAGGTAAATGAGGGATTGGTCAAGAGCTTGCTCAAGCTGATAGATGCGTCGAATGTGATGGCATTCAAGCGATCGCGTCTTCTCAAGCTCATCCAACACCCGTTCATATCTGTCTGAGGAAATGAGAGCCACAGACGGGTCATCGGCTCCAGATCCAGCATTTATCGACGAGCTGTTCTCAGCCTCACTGGAGATTGGAGGAGATGGCTGATTCGGAGGTTCAAAATTGCTCGAAAAATCATGCTCTGACATATGCAAAAAATTTGCCCTATTAAGGTTGCTAGACATCGAGCGAGCTTCATCA
>JAYKJC010000075.1:0-6340 GCA_035285885.1 Leptolyngbyaceae cyanobacterium
TTGAGAAACTCCCACCACTTAGTCGGCTTGCAACCTCGATAACAACAAGTCGCCCATCAATCAAGACCAGGTCACCCTTTATTGACCCTTCCGTTAATCCAATCGCCCTACAAACATCATCCATAAGCTTGTCAACGGATTGAACCATTTCCGCATTAAAAAACTGGCTTGGTGTTTCTCCTCCATCTTCGACGACATACGGGTATAGCTGATTCAAGCGTTTGTAATTTCGATCAGCTAATCCACATAAGTAAGAGCGCGAATCCCAAACAAGGGATTCACTACTGAGCTGGTGTCCATCCAACCATTCTTCGAGTATCAACCGATCCACCAGGGTGGCACTTCTTGCGTGCCTATAAGCCTCACCGCATTCTGAAATCGTACTCAATCTAGTTACCCCTCGTGATCCCCGAGAGTCAATCGGCTTTAGAACATAAGCCCCCGGCCGTCTGGCCAATTGCTCCTCCAGTTGAGCCAGAGAGGTAATCTCTCTGTACCAGGGAATGGGAATTTTCGCGGAGCGAAGGGCATCCTTCATCGCAAGCTTGTTGGTTGCGAGGAAAGCTGTCTTAACCGATTGAGCTCGCAAACCAAACTGCTCACCCACTCTTGCTACCGTGAGCGAGTTATCGGCAGCCACTGTCGTGACACCGTCGACGGCGAGGCTGGCCCAAACAGGCCTTAGTGCATCAATCACCTCGTTATGGTGATACACGCTTGCCTGAATAAACACGTCCGAGATGCTGCGCCCCGGTGCCGAGGCATTCCCATCGACCACGATAGTTCTGAATCCTAGACACTTGGCTCGCTGGATACCCGGAACCGCCTCTGAGCCACCGCTGAGAATCAATAGGCCAGGTTGATTGGTCATGCTCGAACCCACGCTCCACCATTGATACTTATAGTCTGGGCCGTCATGTAACTGGACTCATCGGATGCAAGGAATACGGCCGCACCGGTCATTTCGTCGACCCTCGCAAAGCGCTTAATTAACATTAGAGACAGCGCAGTATCCTTCACCGCTGCTGACATTGTTCTCTCGGTAAAATCGTTCCCAATAACTCCCGGTGAAAGAGTGTTTACGCAAATGTTGCGTGGCCCTAGAAAACGGGCAACATTATGGGTCAGCGCTGTCAAGCCCATCTTCGCACACGCGTAAGAGGGCGTCCTAGGCCCGCCATATTCACCCGATAATGATCCAATATTAATTATTCGTCCTCCGTTCGATATGAACGGCAGAACCTCTTGACAGCAGCGGAATGGACCTTTTAGATCAATATCCAACACTTCGTCCCATTCGTCATCAGTTTGCTTGTCAAAATCGGCCGTACGGTTGACACCTGCGTTATTGACCAGGATGTCAATTTTTCCGTACTTTTCGAAGCTGGCTCGAAAGCACGCACGGATTGAATCCCTATCCCTGACGTCTAAATGACACGTCAATTCAGCGGAAATTTCACGCGCAATAGTCTTCGCAGGTTCAATCTTAGTGTTGTAGGTGACGACGACCCTTGCCCCTTCACGAGCATAAGCCCTCGCGATCGCCTCCCCGATACCGCTACTTGAACCCGTTATAACCGCAACCTTGTCTTTCAGCCTCATGAACAAGTGTCCATAGAGAAATACCTCCGCTTTTCCCTCGGTAGCCTATCCCATTCCGCCAAGAACCCTTTTAAGCTAAGCTCAGTTAACTCATTCTTCATCATGGCATCTATTACCTCTGGAGGTATGGTCGCGACATCGGCACCAGCTAGAGCCGCCTCCTTGACGTATATGGCATTCCGCATACTTGCAGCGAGAATTTGAGTTTTGAAGCCAAAATTGTCATAGATTTTTCGGATCTCACGCACAAGATCGCATCCACTTGTTGAATTTGCATCTAGCCGACCGACGAAGGGGCTAACGTAGGTTGCTCCCAATTTCGCCGCAAGCAACGCCTGATTAGCCGTGTAGACGATCGTAAAATTCGTCTTTATGCCAAGACGAGTCACCTGACGCAGTGCATAAAGACCGTCGGGCGTCGCAGGGAGCTTAACGACCACATTAGGATGGAGACGAGCGATTTGCTCAGCTTCTTTAATCATTGCATCTCCAGACTCCGACACCACCTCAGCGCTAACAGGGCCATCTACGACGCGGCACATCTCTTCAACGATATTTCGAAAATCGAGCCCCATTCGCGCAATAAGAGCTGGATTGGTGGTAACACCATCAATAATTCCAAAGCGGCTCAACCGGGCAACCTCTCCGATGTCTGCTGTGTCAATAAAAATTTTCACCTGATGTCCCCCAAAAAAACCTCCACATTCTCGCCGTCCGCTTGAGCCCTCAGTGAAGCGTGTGACTCAACCAGACCTTTACAAAGCCTAGGATGGAGGGGTTAAAAAAAGAATCATCCTGCATGTTCGATTTGGGATAGATTAAATCCAGCGAACCCTTGCTTTCTATCAGTGTAGGGATAATTCACGCGATCAAAGTAAGTGGCAATGGGCGCCTTAAAACGAAGCTCCTTTAAACCCGGACTTAAATTAATAAAGGTCTGTGCCAAGGCGCGATCCAAAAACGGGTAGCGTGTCTCAATTCCAAAAAGACCACAAATACGCTCTGTAGCACCTAAGAAGATTGAGTTCCAGCCAGCATGTAGGTTTTTCCAGGGGCCAGCGAGATTACGCCAGTCTCCCTTGAGCTCTGACATTCGCATCGAACCGGTGCTGTAGTCCGTAAGAAGCTCGTCAGAACCTTGGCCACTCAACTGAATAAGATAACCATCCGATCGAGCGGCGCTACAAATTAATGCTGCGGCCACATAGCCCGGGACATTCCGAAAGTCTGGGTCTGGAAAATTCTCTTCACCAAAGTCACTTGCGCTAAGACGATAGTAACTAAGACTGCTGTGCATGTAGGAGCTCATGGAGAGATAATCTTCACGACTGATGTCCATCCAGGTAGTAAAAGTTCCCCGGGTTCGCAGTATCTCGATTCTCTGTCTAAGAATCGATTCATCCTCAAGATACGGAACAGTGTAACATCTAAACTTGGCATTCCAGTCGCTCAGTGTCGCCGCAATAAGACCTGAGTCGTATCCAGAACTAAGGGGCACAAAGTATTGTTGATTTCTACAAGAAGTTCGCTTCTTTAGTGAAGCGGAAAAAGCATCTATCCATGGGTCGTACGAATCCGCAGTCTGGAGAGAGAAGTCGAATTTAAAAGCTGTCTGTGAACGAACTAACGCACCCGAGTCAATGGCAATGACAAGGAGAGTATTCGCTGGGACCCTTATCGGCTCGACTGAGGAGTCATACTCGAGGAGAGTGCTGTCGTAGCTCCCCACGGCAATCTGTCCCGGACGGGCGCAATAGTAAACAGGTTTTGTGCCAAAAGTGTCGGTGATAATGCAGACCATTCGACGCCCAGGTAAATACACACAGATAGCGAATTCGCCGTCGAGTTGAGGCAGCCCGTCAATCCCCTCCGACTCCAGAAGATCTACCAATGTGTTGGCGTCTGAATATAATGGATCCTGAGCTATTCTCTGCCATTCGTTATAAATCTCTCCGTTATATACTGCGACACCGTCACTGAAAAGTAAAGGCTGAATACTGTAACCATTAATTCGAAGATGTGTGTGAATTGCCAGCAGACCCTTTTGCTCATAGACGCACCTCGCATCAGGACCTCTCGGGTCGATTGTTGATGAGATGCGAGAAATACGGTCGTAATCTAAGCTGATATTGGAAGAAGGAGTCGAAGCAAGCAGAAAGAAGCCACACATACAAAGGTCCTTAAGTTATTCCCGAAACAAATCAGTAATTAAATTCACTGAGGTAAGCCCATTATCGATATGATTTGAGACAATCGAACTTAGCCGTTGCGATACTTCGTCGTAATTAATTAGAATAAAGTCAAGGTTCTCCGCCACCTTACGCGAGAAACTTGATGAGGAGACAAGAAAATTTGACTGGCCCAAATCCTCTACGAAAGACGATATGTGACTTTTGAGGCTGGTGTTGATGGGGATAAAGGGCTTTCCAAAAATTGCCGCAAATATGTTTGAATGACGGCGATTGGAGATGTGAACGTGAGTAAGTTTAAAAATAGAAAGGGTTTGATACAAGTTTAAGGTGCTTTCGACATAATGTACCCGCTTATGATCTCCAAACCTAGCTCGGATACCGCGGTTAACTTGCCTATCATCCTCCAATGGATGCCCATGTTGATAATAGCAGTTTGGAATGAATAGCACTTGATTAATTGAATTCTGCAGTATGTGATCCAAAAGGGTGCAGACCTCTTTCTCGAGATTCATTGTGGTCACATCACTGGTTTTCCAGTACTCCTCGCGCACGCAAATCGTAATAGTTCTTAGAGTCGGCTCCAAGCAAACTCCGATGCCTCGCAATAATTCCCACCCATCGTAATCCTCTACTCGCTTGAGATCGACCCCGTAGGCTGGGTCACCGGTAATGCGAACACTGCTTGTATCTACACCCACCTCACTCAGATAGTTAAAAGCGTGGATCTCCCTTACCGTAGAAACGGCAGACTTTTCGACTAGAAACTTCGCTTGTTGAATAACGAATGGATTCCTTATGTGACCAACAATGTTGAGTCCGAACAAAGCGTATGGCTTTCCAAGGAATATACTGAACGTAGCAAGTGTTGTCGCGTAGCTTGAAACTCCACGTAGAAAAGTGTTGTCAGATATCTCCATGAGACTGTTGCCACCGATTACAAGGAGATCGGCATTTGACAGTGCCTCGTGAATATTTTTTAAGTTATCTCTAGAGTCGTCCTTATTAAAGCCCATAAAAAATCGGCCCTTTGCCGCGTCATTAGAGCGATGATCAAGGTTTTGGACACTTGTAACTCCGAATGTGCGATCAAAATCAACACACGGATGACGTGCCAAAAACGTTATACTCGCATCGCCGTCCGCTTGTCGTATGCCACGTATAAGGCAAGAGAGCATTGCATCGTCGCCCATGTTATCAACACCGTATGTACTTGCACCGGTAACAACGACCTTCATGCTCGTCTCTCGGCGACAAACAACATAGCCTCTCGAGCCTTGTGGATTTCAACGTAGTCGTTTCGAGAGACTCCAAACTCCGCCCGAATATAAAAGCCTCCATCTTCGAGTAGCGAGCGTAATTCATTGTAAGAGTATTCCCGTTCGTGAAATGGCCAAAGGGGCATTCCCATTGGAATGGCCATTAGTCTGGGTACCTCGATTATTAATGTTCCGCCTATACGTAACGCTTCTCGAATTTGCTGAATGAAAGTGCGATCATCTGGCACATGCTCGAGGGTGTGCAAGGAGACAACACAGTCGAATTTCGCACAACTGCCACTCAGTACATCCCCGCCTCCTAGAACGTAATCAACTCCGTAATTAGCATAGGTACGCCTCGCCTGATCAACATAACTTGGATCAATCTCATATGCTGTTACCTTTGTTGAAATCGTCGACATATAAGCTGCGCCCCCGCCCAAACCGGAGGATATTTCACACACATGCCAATCGGGATTTAACATAGAGCCGACCTTTAAATAGCGCGGCGCCGGCGGATCTGCCGGACTTCCAATCATGTTTTGCTTATGGCCTATTTGAGTATCAAGACGTCGTCGTATCGACACTGCCCTCTCTTGAGGATACAAAAGGGAGGATTGAACCATCCCAACCTTGAAGAGTGTTTCATTTTGCATGCAAGCCCAGGGGCTGAATTCAAAAGTCTTCCTTTGAGAGTGGTTCGCCGATAAGCCCTCTATTATTTCTCCAGTTCTCATGAATGCACTGAAAGAAAAGGTATCGCATCCCATTGCATAATTAATGTTACTAGCATAATCGGCGAAATCGAATCCTTTTTCGACCAGATCAATCGAGCATCGTACTAACTCTAAGTCCACCCAGGATGCACGCAACTGAAAACGACTGATAATGTCGGCAGGGAACTTCGCGAGCACCTCACAGAAACGGTTGTAGACGTTATGTTGATCACCCGCATGAAAATTTATGCCTATCCGATCAGCCAGCAACTTCAACTTATCAGCATGATGGTTGTCCGGCACCGCTAAAACCAGATCGTCAAAAAGATTAGATGCTAAGACTGGTCCAACGGAATAGTCATTCGGAGAAAAACTCTCAAGTAATTCCTCGGCAACGCCGGTTATTACAGCCAGCCTTCTTGGCATCTATCAGCCCTTTCGTCCTATAATCTCAATCTCCCGTCCCAAACCGATCGAGGCGAGGGCTTCGTAGACCTTTCTCTTAAGTTGGCTTCCGCCGTGAGATTCAAATGCCAATTCCATACGCTTTCTTCGTTCATGGCATCTTTTGCCG
>JAYKJC010000076.1:0-8666 GCA_035285885.1 Leptolyngbyaceae cyanobacterium
GCACCGATGTGACCGGATTCGGCCTTCTTGGCCATCTTCTGGAAATGATACGTCCGGATTCGTCCTCAGGCGTTACCCTCGACCTTGCCGCACTGCCTGTCTTAGAGGGTGCCGAAGACACGCTTCGTCAACACCTGCTCAGTTCTCTGCATCCTCAAAATGCTCAGGCATTCTCCCAGGTTCAAAACATGGCGGAGGTAGAGGATCACCCACGCATGCCCCTTCTAGTCGATCCCCAAACTTCGGGCGGGCTGCTCGCCACGGTTCCCCCAGAGAGTGTTGATGGGTGTGTGGCCGTTCTTCGGCAAGCGGGGTATGCTCAAACGTGCGTGATTGGCACCGTTGTCGATAAAGAAGTCGATAAAGGAAACGATTCGGATAGGGGGCGTCTCCCCATTCAAATCCTACGGTAAGCCAGAAAGCACGAGTTTGGATGAGCGAAGGCTCTAACTAGCAACGATAATCAGGAGCAATGATGGCACGTAAACGATTGATCATTGAAATGGGAATGGGCATCGATCAGCATGGGCAAGATCCCACCGTTGCTGCCGCACGAGCGGTGAGAAATGCGATCGCCCAC
This sequence comes from Leptolyngbyaceae cyanobacterium, assembly GCA_035285885.1. Taxonomy (GTDB): domain Bacteria; phylum Cyanobacteriota; class Cyanobacteriia; order CAKZMO01; family CAKZMO01; genus JBCCWF01. Next base: position 581 of record JAYKJC010000076.1, read on the forward strand.
AATGCCCTCCCTGGCGTTTGGGAAGTGGCGGGACTCAGCCATCCCAATGAGATGATTGTTGAAGTGCAGGTGAGCGTCCCCACTCCCGAACTTGTCCGAGAAGCAGACGTGTTGGCGGTGCTTCCCTTCGGGCAGAAAACCCTTACGCTCGAAACAGGCGGCATGATTGTCAAAGGACGCGCCATTCCTCAACTCGACGACAAAAATGATGACATGATTATCGCAGTGGCTGCCGTCACGGTCCTTGTGGATACGCCGTAATGCCCCCTGGGTGGACGTGACAGGGTTGCAACCGAAAGCCACAAATCTCTCTCAGAAATTCTCATTATGGACATTCAGTGGGCAAAACGGTCGCCTGTGGCGACCGATTTGCCCACTGAACGTATACAAGTGAGCGCCGATAGGGCGCGAAGCCTTTCAAAATGAGAATTGCTGATATCTCTCTTTTAGGGCTTGACAAAGCGCCTAAAAACTTTTTTCTTTTACAAAAGTACGAGAGCCACATCCTAGACAAAGTAGTATTCTGCAAGGCATTGAAGGATTGGGGGAAACCCCCCATCCCAAAGGTTCAAAGCTGGGGAGTCTTCCCCTTACCAAGTTATGGGCATGAGCGCGATTATAAAGATGCAGCATTGGCTTGGAGTGGAAAGATATGGAATACACGTACTACCTAGCAAATGCCAGTTTGACTTTGAGAGTCGTTGAGTACCTCCACATGACCGCCTGGATTCCGGTTCGTTTTATGACCGTGATTCATCAGATTGACGGGTGGGTGGTTCGAGTAAAGCTCACTCACGAGTTACTCTCTCAGCAAGACGGCGATTTCAGAGCTTTCTTGAATGAACTTGGCGTTCCTCATGAACCTGAAATTAGAGTCCGGATGGCATTTTGGGGCTTAGAAACTGGGCAATCGTCGATTGACGTTATGCGGCGCTATCAAGTTGCCGTTGTTTCTCACGGATCGCCAGATAAACAAGAAATTCAGGCATTTCGTAAGCAGTTTGTGCAAGGCTTAGGATATTGCCCCGAAACGTTAGCCTAGGCGAACGCAGTCATCGAGCAACGTGCATCAAAACACGTTGGGCGATATCTGGGCAAATAACCTGGTAAATTATCTGGGCAAATAACCTGGTAAACAAAATATCTGAACTGGATAGCACGTTGAATACATTGAATATATCGAGTTAAATCGCATCACTGCTCAAATATATTCTTAACGTGCTGTTCAATTTTGAACATATGGTTGCCGATAGACACCCATTGAGATGATTGCCCCAACTGAGCCTGGGGAGAGGGGAAAGGCGGTAGCACCAAAGAATTCGTGTTCAATTGGTGAGTATCTTCAGAAGCCTTGTCAAGACGGCTTTTGGGAATAAGCTGTTTGGGCGATCGCCGATATTGCACCAAAATCAAGTCAAATCGGCAAGGAAATTGAGCATAGTCAGGAAACTCAGCTAGAAAAAGTTCAGCTGTTTGCCACAACTTCCGCTGTTTTTCTGGTGTAATTGCCAGAAGTCCGTTAGCGTCCCAGTTTTTTGATGTTCGAGTTTTGACCTCAATAAAAACTAGCGTAGGTTCTCTCACCTCCCACTGCTTTTGCTGATTGAACGTAAGGGGGAGTGAGCGTGGAGAACCTACACTTGATGGCTGGCAAGCAACTAGATCGAGTTCTCCCCATCGGCAGTGCCATCGGTGATGCAGCACACGCCATCCCCACGACACTACCCATTGGGCGGCGATCGCCTCACCGTGGATGCCGATGTTGTCCGTTCGGTTGATCACTAGGGCACCGTTCGGTTGTAGGTCGAACTCGTTACCGATGGTCAAGAACCAGTCCTATAGGGTGCTTATGGGTTGCTTACACGAATGGAGTATCGACCGCGTCCTGTAGAGTCGTAGGCATTGGCGATCGCCTGATACATGCCCGACACCGGAAGCGTCACCGTAATCGCAGAATTCAAGTTATTGGGTGAAACATCGTCATTCTGTTCGATGACTTGTTCATTTGGCCCCACCAGAATCAAATAAGTATCAAATTCATTGCTTTCCAGAACAACAGTGACTTGTTGACCCGCTTCTCCAAAGAAGTCGTGGACTTGGTAAAGACTGCCATCAGATTCTAATACGCGGGATCCTTGACCGAGAACCCCTTCTTCCTGAAGCAAAATGCCAGATCCCGTGGTCGCTGTCGTTGTTCCAGCAGAAACTTGAAGCTGATAGTCTCCCACTTCCCCAACGGCATAGGAATTGGCAAGAACTGTGTATTCTCCAGACACTGGAGCGGTTACCACCAGCCGAGCATTCGTTCCATTGCCGCCATCGTCATCCTGAGCAATGTCTTGACCGTTTGGATCCAGCAAAATGAGATAGGCATCCAGCTCGCTACTCATCATGTCAATCGTGATGTTTTGTCCTTGTTGAACATTAAAGGTGTAAACATCAAAATAGCTGTTGTCTGACTCTAAAACGTTGCTGGAACTATCTAACGTTCCCCGCAACGGGGAGTTGTTCGGCGTAATGGCAACAATATTCGCAAATCGCGACCACTCTCTTGGAGCGCTGCCGTTACCGACTGCTGTCAAAAAAGGCTGAACCCGTGCCACAGGAATAGCAAAGCCGATTCCAATATTTCCAGCGGCACGTCCAGTTGTAAAAATAGACGTATTAACGCCGATCAGCTCGCCTCGACTGTTTAAGAGAGGCCCGCCAGAATTCCCAGGGTTGATGGCTGCATCTGTCTGAATGAGCCCCTTTTCCCGATCAATTCGACTCACGATGCCAACGGTTAGGGTGCCTTGAAATTGCCCGAAGGGATTACCGATGGCAAAAGCCGTTTGCCCAACACTGACGTCCCCAATATCTCCAATGGGAATAGTGGGCAGGTTGGAAACACCGGATAAACGAACGGCAGCTAAGTCTAGTCCTGGTTCACCAAATGCAATCACAGTCCCTTGAAATTCCCGCCCATCTTCAAGGCGCACTGTCACGGTTCGAGCCCCCTGAACAACGTGGGCATTGGTAAGGATGAGCCCATCACTACTGATAATACTTCCGCTGCCTGTTCCTGTGGAGGCATCGATAGAAACCACAGCCGGGCTCGCTTGCTGATAAACACGAACACGAACCGCCTCATCCGAACTTTGTGCATAAGCTGCATCCGTATTCAGAAGGCCAATTGCTTTCTCTCCTGGGAGGGTCTCAGGAACGCCCATCAGGCCAACAACTGTTCCAACGGCAAGCAATCCAGGAGCAAACAAACGGCTCGGTCGTTTAGTCATGTTCAATAACACCATCAATCAAGAAACAATTGGAAAGAAATAATCGGAAATAATATGGCGACTTAGAAAAAGCTGGTTCTGCATGTTCAACCATGCTGAAAGACTTCGCTCAAAGACTCGACTGTATATCAGAATCTTCACTCAGCAAGGAGCTCAAGCCCCTTGTCACACCGCCAGCATCACTTAGAGGTAGAGCCCAACCTGAACACACTCGCACTATCGAATGAAGTCGTTATCTCTTATCTGATATGTTGCCCTTTTTAATATGTTTCCCTTAAATGAATATTCAGTTTCATATTCAAGCTCAAGCATCTTCTACCCGGTCAAGTAATTTTTGCCAAAGCCTGATACCCAATCAAAGAACCAGATAGTACGTCCAGAAGACTTACGCAAGTTCTCCATATCTACCGCCTTCTTGTGGATGGAGGGAGCAGCTCGCCACCACCCGCAAAAATGCGTCAGTCCTATTCCAGTTTTAGGTACTTCTAATATAGCGGGTGCTGAAAGCTGCTATTTCATTCAAAGAGAGTTTAGAGCTTCATCTATCGATACCATAACCTTTGAACCGAAGAGAGGCATCCAAGATAGTACACAACTTTGATTGTCCCTCGATGATCCTAGGAGCTTAGGCTTGTGTGTAGGCTTCCGGTCAGGCAGTTCTAAGTACGTTCAAAGCCCTACATGACTGGCTAAACTTCTTTAATTGCAACAAAGATAAAGAGGATTTTGGTACTTGTTTAGCGTATTCCTTGTTCCCTGCGTCTCGCTGGGAATGCCCGCGAGAGCCTCTGGCTCCAGTTCAAATAGGAGCCAGAGGCTCCCGCAACGGCTCCCTGGAGTCAGGGAACCAGAATTAGAGAACGCTAAAATCCTCCCTCCTTCATCAACTTTGCCAAGTCAGGATGTCTAAAGATTAGGAGCACACATAGAAGGAAAGACCCAGAAGAAGGGCAGCAGTCAAAGCTTACTGCTAACGCCTTTTCCAAGGTCTTGCTCAATTTATGAATCCTAAATTAAAAAAAGTTTAACGGATGTACTCTTTCAACACACTATTGCGATTTGGATGTCTTAACTTCCGTAGAGCTTTTGCTTCAATTTGGCGAATTCGCTCACGAGTGACGTTAAAGATCTGTCCAATCTCTTCAAGCGTTTTCATCCGGCCATCATCCAAGCCGTAACGCAATCTGAGAACGTCTCGTTCTCGAGGACTTAATGTATCGAGAACACTCTCAAGATCTTCACGCAGCAAATTCTTAGATACTTGGTCTTCAGGGGTTTCTCCGTCAGACTCAATGAAGTCGCCTAAGCGAGAATCTTCTTCTTTACCAATGGGAGTTTCCAATGAAATGGGAAGTTGTGCCGACTTTGCAATAAATCTCAACTTCTCGATTGTCATCTCCATCCGAGTCGCAATTTCTTCTTCTGTAGGCTTGCGACCCATCTCTTGGGAGAGAAGCTTAGTCGTCTTCTTTATCCGAGAGATTGTCTCATAGAGGTGAACGGGTAGCCGGATGGTGCGAGACTGATCGGCGATCGCCCGCGTAATTGCCTGACGAATCCACCATGTTGCATATGTAGAGAACTTGTATCCCTTTTCATGGTCGAACTTTTCAGCCGCACGGATCAAGCCTAAACTACCTTCTTGAATCAAGTCTTGGAAAGACAGCCCTCGATTCATATACTTCTTGGCAATCGAAACAACCAATCGCAGGTTCGATTGAACCATCTTGTCTTTCGCGCGTCGTCCCACATGAAGCTGGTAACGGAACGTTGGCAGTGTCATTCCTACACGCTCGGCCCATTCCGCATCCGTAGGTTCTCTGTCAAGCTCTTGGCATAGATCGTCGTAATCGCGCTCCATTTGCAGGAGTTCAGCAATTTTACGAGCCAATTCAATTTCTTCATCAGCTCTCAGAAGCCGGATCCGACCGATTTCTTGAAGGTACAGGCGAATCGAATCTTCTGTGTAGTGCTTCTTCTTTGACTGAACTTTGCGTCTAGAGGCACGAGGTTTAGCCGCTTTCGAAGAATCTTCAGACTCAACAGCATCAGATACCTCACCTTGATCATCCTGAACAAGCATATCAACAGCGCCTGAAGGCTGCTCAAGGGTATCAATTACAGTATTCGTTTGGGTCATGCCGCGTTCCTCGTACTCCTAGTAATATTCAGACGACCAATACAATAATGCTCAAAACCCAGTCCTAAGCAGTAAAAGCAATCAGTTGCAGCGCGGACATACCATAGCGCTTCACTCGCTTACAGCTCAATCACCCTGGGAGGTGCTCTAACCTAATACAGACTGTGAAAATGATGAAACAAGCCTTTGGTCAAACATACATGGCCACAATTTTTATCTTGGCCAGACGCTTAAAACACGCTAGCAGATAGAACATAAATCCAGACGACATTAAAGTGTTTGTCTCCCTTAAATCATTCTTAGCAATTGGCTAAGAAAATACATAGCGTAAACAGAGAACACTTGCGGGGCCGCCAATTAATCATCTGCACAGCCAAGATAACGCAATTTCCAACGAACGCCCACCTGTAGCAAAACGCCTTAACACGCCTGCCCGTGGCTGCTCAATTTTCTAGCTAGAGCCACAATTCAAGAACGAACCTTGCAACTAGTTAGAATCGGGAGCTTACCTCTTTGGCTGAACCTTTGCCAGTCAGCAATGTACACGAATGCAGCATCGCTACTTACATGTCGTTAAAGTATTGCACACCTTAACGAACAATGCTCCCTGACTGCTCCGTTGGACGTATATCGTTTTCACCTCACACATGTTATGTGATCTGAGTCATGTGTATAGACTAGCAAAGAATATACCTAAAACTGGTTCAGCCATTTGGCTGAACCAACGCGGGGAAAGAGTTTCATCGATTTGATAAAACTTGGAGTTTATTTGTGAGAAATACATAAAATAAAATTATACCTTGCGTGTTTTTCGGTACAGCATGCGCTGAATATACATAACCTGAACTGGATACACCCGATCCGATCTCCCTTTTCAGAATCACGAAATGTACTGAGATACATATGCTCTATTCATCAATCTCATCCTGAAAAATCAGATTGAACAACCCCCGAGGTAATCGTGAAAGTGTCGTAATGCCAAAGATTAGGGCTATCCAAAGCATGATTGAGAAATTCAATCGAATGAGTCTGCCTCAGCCACTGCAGTCTAAATTCTGAACGAGTGAACTCATGCAAATGAACTATGTCGTATTGGATACGCCATAAATGAAATATCTCTCCGTTATTTCATCCCACAGATGTATTTACGGATACTTGGTTGATTATGATAAATACCCATAGCAACAGTCCCTATATAGGTGTTGTTGCTCATGGGACGACGGCTATTTAAGCAATTCTTTCAACTTGTAAATAAACGCTAAGTTGAGTTAATTATTCTTTATGAAAAGTTGTTTTATGTAAAGCAATGACTTTTGTAACACTTCTAGACGTAGCACTTTCTGGCAGGCAAAAGGGGGTTGTTGTTGATGGATGCGATCGCCCACCCCTTAACATCGCTTCACTTTAGGAATTTGCCATAGAAAAGCCAGAAAGATGCCGCTCTTTCTGGCTTTTCTATGGCATTTTAAGGAAGGAATTTAGGTTTCTTACAAATCCTTGAGTTTGCTCGGAGTTTGCTAGTTGAGGGATGGTACCGCCGTTTGTGCCAACACGTCTTGCATGGTTGGAAGATTGAGAAATTCTTCGGTATCGGCCAGTAGGCGATCGCCCCACAAATTCTCTTTCAAAAATTCCAGGTCAGCGTATCGACTGTCCATTTCGAGAGCCATGCGGCCAACATCAATCGCCTCATCTTCTTTACCTTCTACGTATAACGCAACGGCGATCGCCAGAAGGGGTTCTGCTTCTTGCTCTTCGGTGATGTCAACCGCCATTTGCCACCGGTCAACAGCATCATCCACATCTCCCTGCTCGTATAGGACAAGGCCAATGTTGTTGATAGAGGGCCAAAACATCTCATCAATGTCTGCTGAACGTTCATAGCGATCAATGGCTTCGCTGTAGCGCCCCAGCATGAAGTAGGCATTCCCCAGATCAAACAGGGCTCCTGGAACGCCGGGAGCAAATTCTAATCCTTGCTCGATGGATTCAGCCGCCTTCTCAAATTCTCCTAGGCGGAAATAAACGGAGCCGAGTTCAAACAGCGCTGCGGGGTCTTCCTCGTCAAGTTCACGTGCTTTTAGAACAGCTTCGAGGGCTTGGTCGAAGTCTTCCATTTGCAGATGGAGTTGCCCGAGCAGCAACCAGACCTGAGGAGACGCAGGGGCAAGCTGAGCGGCAAGGGAAGCTCGCTGCAACGCAAGCTCAAATTGTTGAAATTGAGCGAGTTGCACGGCTTCCTGAGCCAAAAACAAACCCTGTTGCTCCATTCTCTCAGCGTCAAGCTCAGGAACATGAGGGGCAAACACCTGCGCAACGGATGGCTGTGGTAATCCCCATAGACTCGCCGAGATCAAAATCGATAGAAGAGAAAAGCGCTTATACACGGCAACCTAATCATTAAGAACAAAAAACATCGACCGCCGCATCTGTAGGAAGTATTCTGGATTTCTGTGTGAATGCAGACAGAACGCCTGCGCTTATACAGAAATTAAATGCAATACCCATCTGGACGGAGAGGATAGAGATCAAGGAGTGACACACGCTGAGCGATCGCCTTTAATCTATGTATGATCCAATCCAAGAAACCCATTATCCCTTGGATAGCTTAGATCATCTTCGGGATGATTGACGACTCATCGGGAACATTGGCAAGATGAGCGGAACA
>JAYKJC010000077.1:0-3281 GCA_035285885.1 Leptolyngbyaceae cyanobacterium
TTGGCATTCGTCGTCAGTTCAATGCTGTAGGGAATCCCGTTATGCAACACCGTCACATGGGGGGCGAAGACATACCACGTGTTTTTGCCTTTGAACTGGAGCTGCTGGTTGTTCGCGTCTTTGCCCAGGGTGACTTTGAGGTGGGTGCCCTGAATGCTAAAGCTGGTGATGGGAAGCAGCGTTCTCTCAGGAATGAACTGCTTCTCGTCGTCCGGCAAATCAATCACCTGGCTGGTGGATTGCTTCAGCCAGGTATCAGTGTCAAATCTCAGGGCGTACCCGTAAATAGGAAGACCATTTAGTAAAACATCGGCATGGGGCTTATACACATACCAGGTATTACGACCCAGAAACTCAATTTGCTGACCTTCACGGGTTTTTCCGAATGTCACCTTGACGTGGTCTTGCTCGATTAAGAACCCCACGATGGGAAGAAGCGTGTTAGCCGTTACGGAGTATTTTTCATCAACAGCAAGCTGGCTAGACTGGATGGGCTTTCGCTTGAGCCACGTATCCACATTAATTTCCAGGGCGTAGGCGTCCACCACCGGAACGCGAAAAATTTCTGCCGCAGGCTCATAGACGTACCATTCAATTCGATTCTTCGGGTTGATTTGCTGTCCCTGGGCATCGCGCCCCAGCAGAATGCGGAGATGATTGCCGCCCACCGACTCGTAAAACGTGACGGGCAAGACCGTTTCTGCATCAACAAAATAACGCTCGTCGTCCGATAGTTGAGATCCTTGTGCGGTGCTGGCTTTTAACCAGGTATCAATATTGAATTTAATGGCATACATGGCGATCGCCCTTGCAGTAAGCTATGCACCAAATTTAAGCATGGGAACTGTAATTACCGCTGTTGTTACCGTAGCTTCTTGCGCGATGCCCTTCCTCAGCCCAAAGATGTATCAAAACCATTACAGTATGTTTCAACTCTTAACAAGAGGACTGCCCCTCTTCCCCTCGAGCTTGGTAGACTTGGTGACAACGTAACATTTATTTTGTTGAGCAATTTCGCTGTCACCTAAATCCACGAGTGGCGATATCGCTCAATTGACCGCATGAAGTGAGCATGAATAACAATGGTTAATTCTCTTAAAAAGCCTGAATTTGATGAAATTCGCCCTGGAGTCAAGACTCCGGCAAAAGATACAATTCTGACTCCTCGCTTCTACACCACCGACTTTGATGAAATGGCGAAGATGGACATCTCCGTCAATGAGGATGAACTGAAGGCAATTCTCGAAGAATTTCGGGTGGACTATAACCGCCATCACTTTGTGCGTGACGAGCAGTTTGAGCAAAGCTGGGATCACATTGACGGTGAGACTCGCACGTTGTTCATCGAGTTTTTGGAGCGGTCATGCACCGCTGAGTTTTCGGGTTTCCTGCTCTACAAAGAACTGTCCCGGAAGCTAAAGGATAAAAGTCCTGTATTGGCCGAGTGCTTTTTGCTGATGTCTCGCGATGAGGCTCGCCACGCAGGATTCTTGAACAAAGCGATGGCCGACTTCAACCTACAGCTCGACCTCGGCTTTTTGACCAAGAGCAAGAAGTACACCTTCTTCAAGCCAAAATTCATTTTCTACGCGACGTATCTATCCGAGAAGATTGGCTACTGGCGCTACATCACGATTTATCGTCATCTAGAATCTCACCCTGAAAATCGCGTCTACCCCATCTTCAACTTCTTTGAGAACTGGTGTCAGGACGAAAACCGTCACGGTGACTTCTTCGATGCCATCATGCGGGCTCAGCCAGATATTCTCAACGACTGGAAAGCACGCTTGTGGTGCCGATTCTTCCTGCTGTCGGTGTTTGCCACCATGTTCTTGAACGACATCCAGCGGGCTGATTTCTATAAAGCCCTTGGATTGGATGCCCGTGACTATGACATTCATGTGATTCGCAAAACCAACGAAACGGCAGCTCGCGTTTTCCCCGTCATGCTGAATGTGGATCACCCCGAGTTCTTTGCACGGCTCGACACCTGCACCCAGAACAATGAGAAGTTGGCGGCGATCGCCAACTCCAACGCGCCCGCCCCTGTAAAGTGGGCCAAAAAGATCCCGCTCTACATCTCCAGCGGTGTTGAGCTTGCTCGGCTCTACTTCATGAAGCCTATTGATACCCGTTCATGGGAAGGTGCGGTTCACTAAGGTTATTCAAGAAGGCTATTCAGGGGTATTCCACCCGCATTAAGTCTGTTCGCTTTGCAAATAGCGTCTTGGGGCCATCCCCAGGGCGCTATTTTTTTGTGTGTCCCCTGAGATGTTCCTGACACGGATGTTGAGACTTGCATTAGTAAGCAATGGCCTCAGCTTCAAGCAAAAAGACTTCAAGCAAAAAGACTTCAATCAGAAAGACCCTATATGCAGGAGATACGCCTCCAATGACTTGGACATTAAAGAAACAGCTAGAACAGCGCCTCGCCGAACTACAGGATGAATATGATTCAGGCCAAAAATTCTTGGCTGACTTAGAAGAGCGTCGCAACAGCGTCAATGAAACTCTGCTGAGAATTACGGGGGCGCTCCAGGTGCTCAAAGAAGAACTGGATAAGGCGGCGATCGCCGAGCAGAATGGCGGCCAACCCATGCCTCCAGCTTCGCGTCCCCTGGTGACCAATGTCACGGAATCATCTGGCCCCCCATCCGGTCTCTAAACTGCTGCTTAGTTCGTTTGGGTTGCGCTTTTCCGGTATAGTTAGGGCTCTATCACCTCTTGAGAACAAGTCCTAACCCGATGACCATGACCACGCGAGACCTGGTGTATATTGCCCTATTCGCCGCACTGGTAGCTGCACTGGGTCTGATTCCACCGATTCCACTTCCGTTCATTCCCGTTCCCATCACCGCTCAGTCGTTGGGCGTCATGCTGGCTGGCGCACTGCTGGGAGCGAGACGGGGCGCGTTGGCTCTCGTCCTGTTTCTGGCACTGGTTGCGGCTGGGTTTCCACTCCTGTCGGGAGGACGGGGTGGATTTGGCGTTTTTCTGGGGCCATCTGGCGGATTTTTGATTGGATTTCCAGTCGGAGCCTATACGATCGGCTGGTTGATCGAGCGATGGTGGAAGCGGTTGAATGTGACGCTTGCCCTGATTGCAACGGCAGTGGGGGGCATTGGCGTGGTCTATGCCATAGGCATTCCCTGGTTGGCGATCGCCAGTCAGACCTCTCTGGTGAAAGCAGCGGTGGGGGCTTTGGTCTTTATCCCCGGTGATGCAGTAAAGGCTGTGATGGCGGCGATCGCCACGGTCAGCGTCCGCCGCAGCTATCCGTT
>JAYKJC010000078.1:0-8056 GCA_035285885.1 Leptolyngbyaceae cyanobacterium
GGAACGTACGACTATATTGCCTACCTGGAAGATGCCCAACAGCTATTAGATTTGCTGAGGACTCTCCTCACCCCTAATCAATAACGTATTTATATCCTTATGTCTGGTTCCCTGCCTCTGGAAGGGATTAAGAAAAGCCGATGGTGGGCGGTGCCCACCCTACCTACAGTTCGCTTTGGGCGATCGCCAAACCCCATAAAAGATAGATACACACACCCGACACATCCTACCTAAATGCGGATGAAGGCAACCTGACTTGAGCCTTAAAATGTACGGATGATAAGAAAATTAGGTGTAGAAATTCATCCCTTACATTACTTTATGTCCATGACTTTACGCTTGGGCTTCTAACCTGCGTGTTTAGCGTTCACTGTATCTCAGCAATCCTCACCATGACTATGCTTTTGAATTCCACTTTTTACATACAGTCGATTACCCACTCGGTTACGCAATCGGTGATGACGCTCATCGAAGTGACAGCCGTCGATCCTGAGAATACCCATCGCTTCCCGACGTGGCTTCCCTTAGTGCTGATTGTCGGGTTTACGGCGATCGCCGCCATCGCCATTTCGGTGACCCAGAGCATGGAATCTCAGCAACCGATAGATCCTACCCAGACCGCTAATCCCACGAACGAAGAATCATAGCAGGGATAGGTCGGCTTGCGGGTACACCGCCCATCCTCATCCAATTGATTCGAGAAATGGTTTTCGACAAATAATTTTCGTAGGAGCGTATGGCCATCATTGGTGTCAACTTAAGAAGCTATTCCTTGCCCAGCCTTTCGTTCAGCCCTCATCCCCTAGCCCCTTCTCCCAACATTGGGAGAAGGGGCACAAGAGGTTCGGCTCCCCTCTTCCAGCATTGGGAGAGGGGTTGGAGGTGAGGGCGATCGCCGCTTGCTTTGTATGATGGGAATTTCAGGCTTAAGTTCACACCAGTGATGGCCATACACCCTGCCAGTCTGTTCTGGGAGTATTCCTTGTTCCCAGCGTCTCGCTGGGAATGCCCGCGAGAGCCTCTGGCTCCCGTTCAAATTAGAGCCAGAGGCTCCTGCAGCGGTTCCCTGTCAGAGTCAGGGAACCAGAAAGTAGAGAACGAATACATCCGTGGACTAGTCCACGCCACCTCTCACATTTCATCTAGGATTGCCATAGAGAGTAGTCAACCATCACAGGTACCGATGACCAAGAATACTAAATACTAAAAAATGTAAATCGATATTAACAACGTAATCCTTTATTTGAGTCTATTAAAATATTCTGCTTTATATGAAACTTGTCAGCAGTGCTGTTTAGAATAGGATGCTGTTTAAGAACTTCTCATCGTGTATATATATTGCCTACGGTTAAGCAAGTTCCGGCTAAGAGATGTCGATCAATTTCGGCCATTCATAGCTTCAGCGGGTCTAGGCAATGCCTTCAGATAAACCGTAATCAATACCTCACAATAAAATGAATAAATTTCATACTGAACGTGAATAAATTGCATGGCTTTGATTCACGCATCCTCAAATCTAAATAGTTCTCCAGCATACTGTTGAGACGTGTACTTTGAGACGTGTACTTTAAATATACGGGTCTCAATGAGATACTAAATTTCGTTGGAGTTGCTTCAAATCAATGATGAAACGGAAGCTAGCCATTGACAGTCAATAGACGCATCAACCTTGGCGAAATGCTCTTGTTTCCATATGATAGAAACCTGCTCATCAGTTTTGCCTCTTTCGGCAATTGAACTCTCTTTAATAAATAGCCTCAGCGAGAGCGATCGCCCATCCTTCAGTCGCTCACCTCTGCATCAGGTTTGAAATATTCATTTTTTACAAATCGTATTTTTAAGTTTGTGTTTTTAAGTGTTTAGCCCCTGCGCATTTCAGTCGGTGTGTGACTGGAGTCTGCAGTAATGCGAGTGTCAGCCTTGTGCGGACTCAGCATATTTCTCTCTACACCTTCCCTTTTAATCATCGGCTTTATTTCGACTGCATGATTGAATACTGAATTTGGACTTAAGGCAATGGCCTACTTTCCTAAAAACGTTGCAAGGCAACTCGTTCATGGACTTCATTTCCACAATGTTCGAGGAGACTGCTTTGGTGGGGTGACCGCTGCAATCGTAGCGCTTCCTCTCGCCCTTGCATTTGGTGTCTCTTCGGGAGCTGGGGCGATCGCCGGACTCTATGGGGCGATCATCGTTGGCTTCTTCGCGGCTCTCTTTGGAGGCACTCCTTCACAAATCTCTGGGCCAACAGGCCCGATGACGGTCGTCATGGGAACGGTGTTCATCGCGGTGACGGCCAATAATCCTGAAAACGGGGTGGCGATCGCCTTTACCATCGTCATGCTCGGCGGCCTATTTCAAATCTTGTTTGGCCTTCTCCAAATCGGCAAGTACGTTACTCTCATGCCGTACACCGTCATCTCAGGCTTTATGTCAGGGGTGGGGATCATCATCATCCTGATTGAATTGGGGCCACTCCTCGGACACCCCAGTTCCGCCAATGTGATGGAGTCCATTCACAATTTACCGACCCACCTGCAAACGATTAATCCAGCAGCGCTTAGTCTAGGTATTCTTACTTTAGCGATTGTGTTTGGCATGCCCCGACGGCTGAATCAAATTATTCCATCGCCGTTATTTGCGCTGATTGTAGGCACGCTCGTTTCAGTCGTTGTTCTATCGAATGGTGCCGTTCCCCGAATTGGTGAAATCCCCACCGGACTCCCCACCCTTCATCTCCCTGTGATTGAATTTTCCCAGCTCAAAACAATTTTTGGCTACGGACTGATGCTGGGCATTCTGGGTTCAATCGACTCGCTGCTCACCTCTCTGGTGGCCGACAACATCACCCAAACCCAACATGATTCCGATCGAGAATTGATTGGACAGGGCATTGGCAATATGATTTCTGGGCTCTGTGGCGGACTTCCGGGTGCGGGAGCCACCATGCGAACAGTGGTGAATGTGAAAGCCGGAGGTCGCACCCCTCTCTCGGGGATCGTTCATGCCTTGATGTTGTTGCTCATTGTCTTTGGCGCAGGTGAACTCACGGAACCCATCCCCCATGCGGTTTTGGCGGGAATCTTGATTAAAGTAGGCATCGATATTATCGACTGGAGCTTTTTGAAGCGTGCCCATCGCGTATCGCTAAAAGCTGCAGGCGTCATGTATGGGGTCGTGTTGCTGACGGTGTTTGTTGACTTGGTCACCGCTGTGGGCGTAGGCGTATTTGTTGCAAATATGCTAACGATTAAGCGACTCACCGATTTTCAGATCGAGAGTATCAAGGCCATTTCCGACGGCAGTAACGATCGCATCTTGAATGACGAGGAACGTTATTTACTCAATTACTCGAAAGGAAAAATTCTGCTGTTCCATCTCAGTGGTCCCATGAGCTTTGGTGCGGCAAAAGCCATTTCTCAACAGCTTTCTCTCGTCAGAGCCTACGACGTGCTGATCTTAGATTTGGCAGAAGTGCCTCAGTTGGGCGTGACCGCATCTCTTGCCATTGAAAACATGGTCAAGGAAGCCAATAACAACTACCACGAAGTCTACATTGTTGGAGCCCACGGAGAAGTCGAAGACCGACTGCACCGACTCCACGTATTCGATCGCATTCCGGCTGATCACCTGGTCATGACTCGACTCGAAGCCTTGCAGAAAGCCACTCATATCGTCGAAAAAGCCGTTGTTGATAAAGTTCAACCCCGTATTCGTCGAACCCTACCGATGAAGTCGAATCCGATTGATGCCCCCCTCCCGATTCATCGCCGTTCAGAACCAGCCACGCCGATGAACACAGACTAAATAGGACTCATGCAAGTCCTCTATGTTTGAGAAGTTTGCCAAGTCGTGTCTGGAGGTAGTGGGTAGCACTGATCTTGAAAATGAGGCTGTTGCTTGCAATTTCGCTCAAGGAACACCCATCGTTTTCATGATTTAGAGCGCATCTCATCTCAATTTCTTGCGTAAAATTGATTCTTTGTGGAAAGGTGTGATACAACCTCGTCAGCTTCGGTATGGACTCAAGCCATCAGGTGATGCACGGGTAAAAGGGTCGCCTCTTTTTCCAAAAAAGGTGTTGTGCGTTGAGCCATGATTCTCAATTTCCTAAGTGAGTGGGGCGATCGCCTATGACCTGGCTTAAGCTGACGCGCAAAGCACTCTATCTGATGAAGGGTGGTAAATATATCGACCGGGTTGATTTACAACCTCACAGCACCACTGGAGAAAACCGCCTGACGGTTCCCCTACAGTGGTTTCGACCGGATGACGCGCCTCGACGGATGGCCATCGAACTCAGTGCAGATGAGCCCGAACCTGAACCCTGTCCGATTCGGCCTAAGACGACCTGGCTGAAGTTGACGCGCAAAGCTCTGTACTGGATGCAGGGGGGACGATATTTAGAGAAGGTCGATTTGCAGCCTCACTCCACCCCTGGGGAAACGAAACTCGCGGTTCCGCTCCAGTGGTTTGAGAGCGAGCGTGCGCCTCGTCGCATGGCCATTAAGCTAGGAACCAATGAGCCTGAGCCTTCTCCTGCCATTCGCTACCCCGCATCCAATTGGGTGCTGTTGACGAAATCGGCATTCTATCTAATGGAAGGGGGCGACAGCTTTAAGTATCTGGACAAGGTGGATGTGGGTATTCACAATGCGACGGCTCGCGAGTACAAGCTGACGATGCCGTTGTGGTGGTTTGGCGATCGCAACTCACCTCAGCGCATGCTGATTCAGCGGGATGAATGCTTACCTGAACCCCAACCACGGGCACCCCGAATTATGGATGTGTTCAACCGGGTCATCACAACAGGAGAATGGGGCGCGACGGTGCGTGGCCCATTCAGCCGAACCTCACCCCGGTATATCGTGATTCATCACACCGCCGATCGCAATCCTCCCCGTGATCCGTCCAGGGGAACGGAAGCTGGGGCAAAGCTGCTGGCTCGTCGCCTTCAGCGCAATCACATCGAAACCAATGGCTGGCAAGACTCAGGCCATAACTTCCTGAACACCACTGGAGGATATTTGCTAGAGGGGCGTCACGGAACGCTGAATGCGATTCTGCAAGGCAAATGTGTTCGCTCGTCTCATGCAGGTACGAGTTTAGGGAATCTTTCGCCAGGCATTGAGAATGAAGGGTGTTTTGGTGGTGGTGCTAGGACGGGCTGTACGGGTGAACAGGGCGCACAGGTCTTGCAGATGTCTGTCGAGCAGTGGAACAGCCTGGTCGATCTGTGTGCCGGGTTGTGTAAAGCTTGCAATATTGATCCCGAATTCATTCGTGGCCATCGAGATTTTAGCCCAACAGAATGTCCGGGAGACTTGTTGTATAACGCGCTGGGGCGACTGAGGTCAGACGTGCGCGATCGCCTCGTCAAAGGTTTTTGAACCTCTTCTCCAGGATGGCTACACGACCTTAAATTTGGAGAGCACACTGCTCTAATCAAGAAATGAGCATTCAAGGGCGATCGCACGATTCCCTATGCATCACTCATTCTGTTGGCATGCGTGGAAAACCACTCGCGCAAATCATCCGCAGTAGTGAAGTCTAATAATGCTTCTCCCAATACCTCTAACTGCTCTACGGTCAATGCCATAATTTGCGACTGCGCATCATCTGAGATCGAACCCAATCGACGATTTAATTGGCGCAGAATCAATAGCCGTTCACCTTCTTCACGGCCCTGTTGATACACTCGTGTCTGTTTTAGCTCACTCAATCCAAACATCGCTTCTACCTCCTGCCAACTCAGTGTTGGGAACTTGTATACCACAATGGTCTCAATCATCTCGATTATCTCTGATGACGACAACCGAGACGGAACGTTTGTTGCTTGCTGAACGAGTTGTTGTGCCTGTTCAACAGCAGTCTGACTGGGCTCAACAATTAGCCGAATCAGTCCCATCTCAATCGATTCATCGTCTTGCTCTGGCAATTCATCCAGATACACGAGCTGAATCTCGGGCATCCTCAAAAATGGAGCATGGGCTCTAGCATCTTTCGGAGCACACGTGCGATCGCCATAAATCACAAAGATAGCCCACTGCTCAACCTCCGGGTTTTGCCGCAAAAATATCGTTACTTCACTCAACAATCGAGCATAGAGCTGTTCATCTAGCTGAAACTGCACTTCCACAAAGTACACGGGTGTCTCTGCTGTATGTGTTCTGGGAATAAACACCCCATCCATGCGAAACGCGGTTTGCTTCAATTCTACCGAGCGAAAGGTGTATGTCTCGGCTTCTACGTCGGACTCTCCGATTAACTCAAAGAATAAGGCTGGACAGGTCTGAAACAACCGATAAAACAATGAATCTGTTTGCATGCATCATTCTCCCGTTCCAACCACTTTTATACTATTTGTGAATACAGAAAGGGCGATCGCCCAAGAATCTGTCGCTTAAGTTCTTCCCGGTTCACTTTGCCACTGGTGGTAAGAGGAAATGCGTCAGTGACAAAAAATTGACGGGGACATTTTGCGGGTTCCAAATGTTTAGTGAGAAACGTCGATAGGGCTGAACGATCGAACTTGGTCTCAAGGATTGGATCATCGACATTTACAGTCATCACCGCACAAATGATGTCCCCTCGACAATCATCTGGCAAACCAAGCACTACGGCTTCATCGATGAGCGGATGAGACATCAACACGGCTTCGATTTCTGCGGGATAAACGTTGATACCGTTGGCGATCAGCATGTCGCGCTCTCGCCCAACCAGGTACAGATAGCCCGCCTCATCCAGCCAACCGCGATCGCCCACCGTCGCCCATCCCTCGTCTACCCGAAATCCAGTGCCATCCATCGCTTCGAGATAGCCAGAACAGACCATGTCGCTACGAATTCCAATCCAGCCAATTTCGTTGGGCTGGGCTACCGTCCCATCCTCCCGCCGCACAGAAACATCAACGCCGTGAAAGGGGCGTCCGACAGACTCAGGCGGTATGGGTTCTCTCGATGATGCCAGAGAAATGAAGCTTAATTCTGACGCCCCGTAATACTCGAAAATGTCAGCCGACGGAAAAAGATGCTGAAGTTGAGAACGAAGGTCTGGGCTGAGCTTTGAGCCCCCCGAAATGATTGTGCGCAGGGTTGGAACATGAATCTGTTTACGGGAGACGACGTGGGCGATCGCCTTCAGCAGTGCGGGAACCGCCACAATTCGAGTAATCGGCTGTTGGGTTAAGCAACGAAGAATGGCTTTCGGCGTAAAGGCAGTCATCCCATGCAGGGTCGCCCCGTTGACGAGAGTTTCCACCGCTGTGTAGAGCGACAGGCTGTGAACCCACGATCCCGGCACCCAAATCTGGTCATCAGGCTCGATGGCGAATTCGACCTGAGCGGACTGGAAGCTTTGAACCCAGGAAGAATGATGGCGAATCACGCCCTTTGGCGTTCCAGTGGTACCAGAGGTAAACCCGATGTAGAAGGGGGTTTGTCCGGACAATGGCAGATGGAGTCTGGTTGTTGAATCGCCAGATGAGGTGTTTGTTGAAGTGCCAGATGAGGTGTCCGTTAAGGTGTCAGACTGTTCCCATAGGTGATGGGATGGGGACTGCACGAGCACATCCGGTATCCACCGACTGAGCATGGATTGGCGTTGCGTGGCAGGCCACTCGGGATTCAGCACCATCGCAACGCCTCCAGCCAATGCAGTTCCTAGAAATGTTTCCAGGAACTCCACTCCATTCGGCAACAGCAACCCCACACAGGGGCGCAAGTTCTGAACGGTGAGCGGATCGTCGATGGTCTTGAATTGCT
The DNA here is from genome assembly GCA_035285885.1 of Leptolyngbyaceae cyanobacterium. Lineage (GTDB taxonomy): Bacteria > Cyanobacteriota > Cyanobacteriia > CAKZMO01 > CAKZMO01 > JBCCWF01. The sequence goes on from JAYKJC010000078.1 coordinate 7,764, forward strand.
GGGACGATTCTCGTAAAGTTGCAACCGAGGACGCGATGGTGCGAACGGAGGCCACGAGGTCTCCATAGGTGCGCTTCGACGAGCCCATCTGAATCGCCAGTTTCTCAGGGTGTTCGGCTCCGTGGTGGAGTAGCCCGTCAGTAATCCGCATCATTCTCGAATGATCAACGGATAGCTGCGGCGGACGCTGACCGTGGCGATCGCCGCCATCACAGCCTTTACTGCATCACCGGGGATAAAGACCAAAGCCCCCACCGCTGCTTTCACCAGAGAGGTCTGACTGGCGATCGCCA
>JAYKJC010000079.1:0-5107 GCA_035285885.1 Leptolyngbyaceae cyanobacterium
ATAAACTCGCTAATCCCCAACGACTGACACGCATTCTCATCAATCAAAGTCGCCACATTCACAACCTCGTCGGGTAAGTCTTCAAGACTTTGACTCGGGTCAACCTCCAGTCGGTTAATTGACACCACGCCATCGACGCCAAACCGCGAACTCGCATCAATATCATTGGTAATGTTTCCCTCAACAGCTTCTCGCACATCCAACCCAAAGAGCCCCCGAGTTGTAATCTCAATATTGCCTCCACGACCTTCAAGCGCACTGGCAAGTAAGTCATTGTTCTGTTCAGGCAGCGCCACAATGAGATCGGCATCAATGGTGAGGTTGCCGCCATCACTTGTCGTCAAGGCTCTCGCAGAAAGTCTACTGTTATTCCTGAGTAGTAGGAAGTCAGTATCGGTTAGCGTAATGTTTCCGCCGGGCTGGCTGCTATCGACACTTGCTTCAATAAATGAGCGGTCATTAAGCGAAACAGCATCAGCATCAATGAAGACAGTGCCTCCCCGTCCTCCATTTTCTCCAACGACCACTGTTGAGATTTCGGCATCATCGTCTAGCTCAAGTAAAGAGGTTTGAATGCTGATGTTACCCCCATTACCGAGTTCTATATTCGTCAATGTTGCAGCAAGGCTATTGATTTGACTATTGTTCACGATCTGAATTGTTTCATCGACATCCAGAAAAATCTCTCCCGCATCTCCTCTAGAAAACGTCCTCGCATTAATGCTACTGGCGTTGGAGACTGTAAGATTCTCAGAACGAATGCGGATGCTGCCCCCACTAGAGTTTTGGGCGGCTGAGCCATTAATGGTGCTCCGATTATTCAGGTGAATCGTTCGATTGGCCTCAAGGGAAATATCTCCTGAAGAAAAGTTAATTTGGCTAGTATTCGTCAACAGAATGCGGTCAGATGCTCTCAGTCGGATGGATGTTGGGCGATCGCTCATCCGTGAGGCTTGGAACCGGGTTGATCGGCCCCGGATATATTCTGCATCAATGCTCAGTTGCCCCGTTCCGACATCAATCACGACATCGCCAAATACAGTTCTTCCTCGCCGCATCCCATCAGGGACAGTGATAGTGTGAGTATTCGCATCGTACTCAACATCACCTATGCCTCCCACAGCCGCCAATTGGAGGCGACCCCTAGGAATGATCACGTTACCTTCTGCCGTTTCTGCATTGATTTCACTGAATCGAATTGCTCCTCCCACAAAGACAAGCGATGGATTTGTAGACCGCATGAGATCTGGATTCGTAAAATCTAAATCGGCTTGATTCCGAATGGTCTGCTGTTCACCTCGCAAAAACCGGAGGGCCGATGGCTGCACAGTCAGCAAAGACGTATTGACTTCTGGATCAATCGCGCTGAATTCACCGCGATCGCCAAATGCGATCGCATCCGCTGTCGTCGCTACAAATGTTCCTCCAATATCTAACTGAGCGCCATCTCGGAAAACAATGCCGTTGGGGTTGAGTAAGAAAAAGTTAGCCGAGTTATCGACTGACAATCTCCCACTGATTCGAGAGTGTCGGTTTCCTGTGACTCGAACAAAAATATTCTCTGCTCCTGATGCATTAAAACGAACACTGACATTTTCAGGAATACTAAATCGCTCGAAACTATGAAATAGGTTATCTCCTGAAACAGACTCACCCAAAACGGTATAAGGTTCCGAAGCTTCAGTAGGCTGAAACACGCGTGTAGATGTCGTTCCGTCTTCTTGGATTTGCGGTATTTGAGCAGAAGTAGGTTCAACTTCCAGGAAATATCCAAAAACCATTCCTGCACATAGGAAAATCAGCTTTGTCCCAATCGGGCGCATTTTTTTTGGGTACATCTTCTGGCACATCACTTTGTATAGCTTTACGCTGTTGCGCTAGGACATTCGATCAGCATGTTTCCTCTGCGCAGCGGGGTATGTGTTTAGCGTTCACTGTAGACCCCCTCTAACTCCCCCTTGGTAAGGGGAGAACTAAGCTTCCCCTCTTACCAAGGGGGAGTTAGAGGGGGGTAGAAACTGCCAACGCTAAACACGTACGCAGCGGGGGAAACATGCTCAAACCTTAATCCGTAGGGCTATAGAATCCCCAGCGCCAAAAGTCTAAGTAAATTCTGGACGAGAAGCAAGCAATTTATTTAATCTTTGTCTAATCAGCAATTCTCATTTTGAAAGACTTCGCGCCCTGTCGGCGCTCACTTGCATCGGTTCAGGGGACAAAACGGTCGCCGCAAGCGAACGCAATGTCCCCTGAACTTCCATAATGAGAATTGCTGTCGTCTAATCACATGATGTGACAGCGATTACAAAGAAGAATGCGGATCACGTACGGCACATGATCCGCATCCTCGAAGTTCATTACGTTGGGAGAACAACCCAACGAATCTTCACGGTGCAGCCGCTCGGCAGATCAAACTCATCCACCTGAGGGGGATCGTCATCAAAACCACTGCTGATAGAGATGACGCCATTGTAGAGCTCACCTTGATATTTCAGCTCTAGAAATCCACTTGCACCATTGGGAAAGGTAATCACGTACGAGCCGGGAATGTCTTCCCAATCGGAGGGGCAGTCATGAAAGAAAGATCCACCCATCGCAGATCCTAGAAAGTAAGGCCGAAGGCGCAAGGTACTTGCACACGAACCGTTACATCGAACATCAAGCAATTGTAGCTTAGCCATAAAGCAAATCCTGTGTATTGGGACAACGAAGTAGAACCGATGCCACAGGTAAGCGATTAATTTTAAGCCTGTCCCAACACGCACCTTATCTAGAACAAGAGATCGAAACTAACTGTGCCCCAACGGGCGGAATATCAGATGTGTTCTAGACCTGTCGAGGGCGATCGCCCCTGCGACAACAGTAATAGTTTGGGCCGAAAGAATTTTCTTTTGAAGTACCCACGCAGGTACTTTTTGCGGAAAATTGAACAAAATTAGGTCTTGTTGCGTTATTTTCGCCGGAATTATTCCAGAACAGATGCTTTCTCCGCACAAAACTGGTTTTCTTTCAGTTTTACACGCCACAAAGTTTTACTAAGTTAGATCGCGATGCGGGTCGATTAAATCCGTTCATGAGAGTTAAACCCTAATACCCACAAGTAATTTGGACGCGAGGCGGGTCTAAATTGTTATTTTTTCTTATGTCGCTAAATCATGACAATAAAGCTTGACCATTCGTTCCAAATTGTCTTGATGGGTTTTATAGTATGGGTGTGATAAAAACGTGGTTCATATCAAGATATTGCATAAGTTTCTCTATGATTTTCATCGATGCCTCCTCCAACAGCAAACTCTGGTGTTGGTGAGTCCCCTCTGGCGGTGCACACATTTGCGCACCGCCAGACACGTTTTTTAGATGTTGCTTTTTTCAGATATCGCTGTAGAGAGTGCTTCAAGTCCTGTCAGGTAAAAGGACGGCTGGAATCACTGTCTCTTCGTAGCTCTGGTTCAGTGGAGATGAGTTTCCGTCTGGGGTTAGGACTTTCCACTTGTATTGGATGTCGCGTCCCCCTTGGGCGATCGCCCTTCGTTTCACAGCCTCCGCCCATCCATCGCGCATTCGATGCAGGCAAATCGGGTGTAGCCGTTTAGATGCCCGTTTCTGAGCATATTCGCTGTTCAGCTGTCCTAGTGCTTCATCTAGCGCCGGAAGCATCACCTGTTGAATCCAGCGATCGCCCCGGTGGTCAAGCCATTCAACATAGACGTGATAGGCCATCTCATCCACACTGGGAACCCACTGCACCGAACCAATGCTTAAATCAAACCGTTGGCAGACCGTATCCATCGCCAGCAATAGCTGATTCACATGAAGCTTTTCACCCGTTAAGTTACTCATATCTTTCCCCTTTCGCACAAAGGCAATCATGGGGGTCTGATGATAGAACCCGGTGACTTCCACAATATCGTTGATGTGATAGCGGTAGAGCCCGCCGGGTGTAGTCACGAGAATGCTATAGCGCTTTCCGATTTCTAGCTCATGACTCAGATAAATCGGGGGATGGGAATCGTCAGTGGCGTTTTCAGGAATAAACTCGCAATAGTTGAGGGTCACGTCTAGAATACCGCTGGAGGTGCGATCGCCCACAGGTAAGGTGACTCGCGCTTCGCTCGCCAGGTATCCTAAATCCCGCAGGGACACATCGCCATAGGCTTCTACCAATCGCTGGGCCTGGTGACCCACACTGCCGCCTGTCCAGCACCCCAGCACTTTCAGATGCGGCCAACAATTTTTGGGATGCAGGACTCCAGTTTTGCTGAGTATGTTACTTAGTGTTCTGGCGCGATGGGGCTGGGGACGCAGTCGAGTACAAAGGTGCTGAAACGTGGAAGATGCAAGTCCGCTCTGTTCTTGAGTGAGGCCGAGGGTTCCGTCATGAATTGCACGGATCAAAGCATCTCCGTGAGCAGCCAGGACTGATGCGAGTCGCTGAAGCGTACTGGGATTGGGAGTGGCGACAAACGACACGTTGCGGGCCAGGGCAAATCGGGCGATCGCCCAATATCGGGTATCGTAATCGCTGATTTCAAATACGGAATAAGGAACGGCGTAGGCGTCGCGAATGAGACGGGGCATATGCTGATACATCCGTCCAGATAAGCTTCCGTAAGGAATCCCGCTGGGCGTATAGCCTTCGACGGCAGGACTCACAATGCCGACGATAGAACGATTCAAGCATTTAGGATGATCAGACAGCAAACGACAGAGCCACTGCCGCATGAGGTTGGCATTACGAGTTTCAGACTCCACCGTCACTGGAATGTACTTGGATTGTCCTGTGGTGCCGCTGGTGAGAGTAAACATCTGTACCGGGTCGCGCACCAGGACATTCGCCTCGCCCTCGACCATGCGCTGCACATAGGGACGAAACCCTTCATACTCCCGCACTGGAACAGCACGCTGATAGTCTGCCGGAGTAAGAATCGAGCCAAACCCATGATCCCGTCCAAACGCCGTATATTGGTGACGGGAAAGCAGGGTGCGCAGGAGCGATCGCTGGGCCTGTGCCGGGTCGGTCACAGCGGATTCCAATCGTCGGGTGGGCGATCGCCCCTTCCAGCGAACCGCCAGGGAAATCGGTGATGGACAGAGCATGGTCGATGGT
>JAYKJC010000080.1:0-19412 GCA_035285885.1 Leptolyngbyaceae cyanobacterium
GCTATCGAGGCGTTAGAGTCGAGGTTGTCAGCCTCCGCTCCATGACCAGTGATAGTTTGATTAATGTATCAGACCGCTACATCGATTTGGACTCGATTAAAGAGGATATCCAAAAGAATCCAAGACAACAGAGCTATACCTATCGACCCTTAACGGGGCTAGAAATGGTTGACGAAGCTGATTTGAGATAAGTCTGCTGTTCGAAAGCCGGACGATTTATTCGGATCAGCATTCATCCCGCTCAGGACTCTGAATCGCCTAGGAATTAGGTTTACCCCATAGCGATGGCTGAGCCTATGGATGTAGCCTGTCTGTCCAACTATCGGTACCTCTTAAGGACTGCCCTGCGACCATGGTCGCTTCAACCAGACGTATAGTGGAGGTTGAGGAAAGGAAGCGTGTTCAAGACAACTTGATTCATGAGAGCAGTTGAGTCATGAGTTCGCTTGCAGCAGCCCCCTTATCCCTACTCTTCTTCGTTCTCTAGATTGACACACACTGAATGAACACTCGATTAGGGTTACGGTTTCTATGTATCGTGGGTCTGATGCTCTCGGTATTTGTCACAGGAGTCGGGTGCGATCGCCGCTCCCGCTCAGACGCTGATGATAGGGGAGCTTCGGAAGAACCCGATCGTAATCTGTCCTTCAACAACATCACCCTCGAACAATCCGACGAGGAGGGGAGCCTGATTTGGCGAATGGTGGCAGAAAAGGCGGTCTACAGTCAGGATGAGCAAACGGCTGTCATTGAGAATCCGTCGGGTGAATTTTTCCAAGACGGTAAAGCAACCCTGGCGATTGAGGCGGAGCAGGGTGAAGTGAGAAATGATGGTGAGCAGATTTTTCTGACAGGCAACGTGGTCGCAACCGATGTTGAGACGGGGGCAATCGTCCGAGGGGATGAATTAGAGTGGCGAACTGGAGACGAGGTGATTATCGTCCGCAACAACATTGTTGGGGTTCATCCTGATTTTACAATTGCTGCGAATCGAGCCCGCGTTTCTATTGCAGAGCAACGGGTTGAGGTGATTGGAAATGTTGCAGTCGTGTCCGCGGATGAAGACCTGCAAGTTCAAGGCGCTGAGATCGTTTGGTTACTTGAGGAAGACCTGCTGGTGAGCGATCGCCCCATTCAATTCCGACAACTCAATGGAGAAGAAATCACCGCTCGGGCCGAGGGCGAGCGAGCTGAGTTCAACCTGGACACCGAAGTCGCACTCCTCGAAAATAATGGCCGAGTAGCCTTAAAAGACCCACAGCTTCGGGTCACCGGAGATTCTTTGCAGTGGAACATGGTCGATAATACCGTCGTTGCCAGCGAACCCCTTCGAGTGGTCTATCGCCAAGCGAATGATCAAACGGTGACGTTGCAGGCCAATCAAGGAAACGGCGACTTGAATACGCAAACGTTTTCGATGAGGGGGGATGTGGTTGTGAATGCCCAGCCTAATAACTCTCGACTGAATGCCAATCAACTGGTGTGGAATGTTGATAGTGATGATTTTGTGGCTGAAGGCAATGTCAGGTACCAACAATCTGATCCTGAGGCCAATTTGCGGGGCGATCGCGCTGAGGGCAAATTAAGCGGCGGAACATCTGTTGAGACAATTGTCGTCACAGGAAACCAGGTGATTACTGAATTCACGCCTGAACCATCGAACTAGCCATACCTCTCAACGAGAATAGTGGTAAACCTGCAAGGATATTAGGGCTGACGCCCTAATATCCTTGCATCCTGAGGTCTTTCCCAACTTGACACGCGATGAAATTACGACTTGGCAAGCTTCTCCAATTACAACGAAGGAAAGAGGGTTTTGGGCGCGCAAGGTGCGTCCAAAACCCTCTTTCCTTCGTAAACTTTGCCAAGTCGTGTGAAATGATACGTGCGCAAGTTTATTGAGGATTTATCTCTTTCCTGGAAAGCTTAAAAGTTTAATAAACTCCACGGCCCGACCCTGTAGATTGTGAGGTTAACAGCTTTTAATGTTGAGTAGATATACGCATTAGTGTTTATTGGATAAAGGCTGTATTTGTGAACGTTACATCTGGTCGGCCAAGCATCTGGAACTGACATGACGTAACGTTACCTGCACAAAGGCAGCACTATGATTTAAGTCATTTACGGTAAATGAGAGGGACAATAATGAGTGATAGTCAACGTGGTGTAACAATTTGGTTCACAGGTCTCAGCGGATCGGGTAAAACAACTATCCGTATGGCGCTGGAACAAAAATTGAGAAGCCGGGGACTAAAGGTTGAAGTCTTAGACGGTGACATTGTTCGTCAAAACCTAACAAAAGGTCTGGGCTTCAGCAAAGAAGACCGGGACGAGAATATTCGCCGGATCGGTTTTGTTTCTCATTTGCTCACTCGAAATGGTGTCATTGTCATGGTATCCGCGATTTCCCCCTATCGCGCTATTCGGGACGAAGTTCGTGAGCGAATTGGGGATTTCATCGAAGTGTATGCCAATGCGCCGTTAGAAATTTGTGAAGAGCGCGATGTGAAAGGCTTGTACAAGAAAGCTCGTAGCGGTGAGATCAAGCAATTCACGGGTGTCAGCGACCCCTATGAAGAACCCTTGAACCCTGAAGTAGAATGTCGTACTGACCTCGAAACACTTGAAGAGAGCACGGATAAAGTCCTCAAGAAACTAGAAGAAATGGGCTATGTTCCCGTTTTGGCAAATGTCTAAATAGGAATTCTTGGACTCGTGATAGGTCGCTGAAACATCAAAGGAGCCGTGTTACGCGGCTCCTTTGATGTTTGGAGTTGTGTCTTCCCGCAGGTCTTTTGTAAAGATAGAACGCTTAGATCCAGCGCTATGCGCGTTGGTTGAGTACAGCAGAGTGGGATACGCTGCGCCCCACAGGACTGTTTTCCTAACGCAGTTGCAAACCGCTATATGAGACGCTCGCAAAAAACCTATTGGGGACTGAACACCGTCGTCGAACTCGATTCCGCTACATGCTCAGTGATCCAGTTCCGCACTAGCTCATTGACCTGTTCTGGAACCTCATCGTGGGGACAATGTCCGGCCTGCAAATAATACTCAACCAAGTCGGGATAATGGTGGCGAAATTTCTCGCCCCGTTCGCGCGTATTCATCCACGGGTCACCTTCTCCCCATAGCATTAATAACGGACAGCGCATCTGACTCAGTAAGGTATCGACAGAGTCACCCCGAGGAGATTTAAATACCGATGCAAAGACAGTTGGAGCACCGGGATCACAGGATGGACGATAGATATCTTCTACAAGCTGGTCTGTGACTGCCGTCTGATCAACGTACACCTTCTCAAGGGTTTTCCGAATCGTAGAACGACGACGGACATATTGAAACAGAAGATAGCTCGGCAATGGCTGTAGCAGAACTGTTCGCACTACATTTCCCCACATTTTTTTGAAGGAAAATGAAGTTAATGGCTCGGCTAACGCATCTGTAAATGGCCCGGCGCTGTTTAGCAATACAACTCCTGCGATGGCATCGGCATAGGCGGCTGCAACGCAAAGCGATGCATATCCCCCCAACGAGTTGCCTGCGATAAATACGGGGGTTGCAATGACTTCACAAATAAAGTCGTGGAGTTGCTCGCGCCACAAGTCTCCGCTGTATTGCCAGGCGGGCTTAGCCGATCGCCCAAACCCCAGTAGATCAATCGCCCAAACATCAAAGTCACGCTTCAAATCAGCAATATTCTTTCGCCAATGATCCGTTGAGGCTCCAAACCCGTGGACAAGCAATAGGGCGGGTCGATCACTCCGCGCTTCACCTGCGTGGACGTAGTGAATGGGCTGTCCTCGCCAATGCCAAGTCTGTCCATTTTCAGGTGCGATCGCCATAGTCACTCGTTGATATTAATGTATGAATTACTGCTACCCAGCACCGCAAAACCGATAGCACAGCGATGATAACGAAAGACAGATGAAAGACTCGATCCTTTCGCAACCAGCTTGCAGTCAGCCGCCTATCACAGGTGAGCACAGGAAGTATTGACCGTCTTTCATTAACATTTGTTAACAATTCTAGCGTAATCCCACGCCAGAATTTTGATTTGATTGAGATGTCTTTCCTGTTACTGAGTTGGATTACATTGCCATGACTGCCTCATCGCGAAAAAAAATAGTGAAGCCTCGACGCAGAGGACTGTGGTTCGAGCGGCTAATGGCAATTGCGATTTTCGTTAATTTCGTGCTTGTGCTATTTGATCTCAGCTATATCCCGTTTCGAGATATCTATCTCCGGTATTTACCCAGTTTTACGACCTGGTATGGAGAAACCTTTAAAGGAATTGAACCTGAACGAGCTACGGAAACCTACCTAGATACCTATCAAAATCTCCGACAAGCTTTAGAACAGTCGGGAGAAGCGGGACTCGAATCGCCCGAAATTACGTCTATATTGGCGCGTCTCCGCATCCAAAGCACCAACATGATTGACGAAAACCCCTTTGAGGTTGCCAATAAAACTGGCACCTTAGAGCGCATCAAACAGCGGATGAGGGAAAAGGTTGATACAGATTCTGCAAAGGACGCCTTCGCTACCTTTTGGAGTGCAGAGTATCTTGAAGAAACTGGATGGTTACAAGCGCGTGACTTTTTCAGCAGCGAAATCGAACCTCTCCTCCGCACCAACTACTATCGCGGTATCGGCCTCAATGGCGAACCGATCGACCGATTTTGGCTGATTGATGTGTGGTTCTTCATACTCTTCGGCACTGAATTTCTCATTCGTACCCTCTACTTGAGCTTGAAATATCGAGGCACCAATTGGTTTGATGCCATGCTGTGGAGGTGGTACGACGTTTTGCTGCTCATCCCTATCTGGCGATGGCTACGCTTCATCCCGCTGACGATTCGCTTTAATCAAGCACGGTTGGTCAATCTTTTACCCATTCAGTCACGCATCGTTCGCGGCATTTTAGCCAGTGTGGCGATTGAACTCACTGAAATTGTGGTCATTCGTATCATCGATCAGATGCAAACCTTGATTAAACGGGGTGATGTTGCCCGTGCGTTGCTCCAACCGGATGGAGGCCGTCGATATGTTGACGTTAACGGCGTCGATGAAATTCAAGCGTTGTCTCAACGCCTGGTCTCGACCCTTGTGTATCAGGTTCTGCCTCAGGTTAAACCAGAATTTCAGGCTCTCATTTCTCATGCAGTTACAGGAGCCTTTGACGAGTCCCCAGCATATAAAGGCTTGCAAGCGATTCCTGGCATTGGGTCGATTCCCGATCGCATTACCCAGAGCGTTACGTCACAAGTGTTGGAGAACATATACGCAACGCTCAAAGATGCCCTCGAAGATCCAGTCGGCGCTAAGCTGACAGAGAAACTGGCGTCTAAACTCGTTGAGGTTTTTCAATCAGAGCTTCGTCAAGAAGAAAGCGTTGCTGAGTTAGAGTACTTGCTGACCATGATCTTAGAAGAAATCAAGATCAATTACGTCCAGCGTTTATCCGAAGAGGACATCGAAGAAATGGCAGAGAAGACCTATCGACTTTACGAAACCACACAAATTGCCAATAAAGATATGCCTCAGGCCATTGCCCTTCGAATAAAGGCTAAAGCTGAGTCGAAAAAATGAAGGTGTTGCCTCTCTCAAAAACCGCCCCTTGTGATGAAGACGGCGAGCGGGGGTGACGTTAATTTTGAAATCAATCCCCTTACAGCGCTATGCGCTTCAGTTAAGTAAAGTTGTGTGGGGCGCGGTGCGCCCCACACAACTGTTTTTGTGCGTAACGCGGTTGCAAACCGCTATAAAGCTCAAAGGTTTTCTTCACCGTTTGCTGAGAATACGGCTATGATGTGATGTGTGAATCGATCGGGTGAGTGCGCGATCGCCTTTTCCAGCTCATAGAACCTGGAAGTGGGTCAAGGCCCGCTTTTTTTATTGCTTGGGTTTTATTACCTGGGTTTTATCGCTTTGGCGCATTCTCTTGTGTGAACTGATTCGTTGTCATGAAACGTTGAGTATCTAGGCAATGGCTTGAGTTGAGGTCATTGTCCAACTAAGCGATATGCCCCATCCACTTATTCCTCAAATTATCGAGACCGCGACACCCGTTGCACATCGTCTAGGGTTTGATGTGGTTGATGCTGCATTCCACACGAACCAAAGTCCGCCTGTGTTACGTATCGATATTCGACACGCTAGCCGCGATATTACCCTCGATGATTGTGAAGCCATGAGTCGTGCGCTTGACGCCGTTCTAGATGAAACAAATATTATTCCAGACGCGTATGTGTTGGAAATCTCTAGTGCAGGGATCAGCCGCGTTCTCTCAACTGACCGAGATTTCGTCTCCTTTAAAGGATTTCCTGTCACGGTCATCACCCATGAGCCTTTTCGTGGAGACATGTCGCTAACCGGACAGCTCATCAAACGAGATGATGAATCAGTGCAACTGAATTGCAAAGGACGATCCATCACCATTCCTCGACACATTATCAATCGAGTTCAATTTGCAGACCCCTCATAATCTCCAAAGGAGGCCCTTATGTCTATGGTCAAACTTCCTGGACTCCAGGAGATGATTGACAGTATTAGCCGCGAGCGCAATCTTCCCAAACACGCTGTTCAGACCGCTTTGCGTGAAGCCCTACTCAAGGGCTACGAGCGCTATCGTCGAACCTACAAGCCTGACACAGAAGTGTTTGATGAAGAGTACTTCGATAATTTTGAGGTCGAACTCGACATTGAGGACGAAGGGTTCCGCGTTTTGGCGACAAAGACGATCGTGGAATCGGTCGTTGTCAGCGATCATCAAATCGCCCTACAGGAAGTGCAAGAAGTGGCTGAAGAAGCTCAACTGGGAGACACGGTAATTTTAGACGTGACGCCAGAGCAGAGCGATTTTGGTCGCATGGCTGCGATTCAAACCAAACAGGTTCTTTCGCAGAAACTCCGCGATCAGCAGCGTAAGATGATTCAGGAAGAATTTAAGGATCTGGAAGGAACTGTCTTGCAGGCCAGAGTGGTTCGCTTTGAGCGGCAATCGGTCATCGTGGCTGTATCGAGTGGATATGGACAACCGGAGGTTGAAGCTGAGCTCCTCAAGCGGGATCAACTCCCCAATGATACTTACCGGGTCAACGCAACCTTTCGAGTGTTGCTAAAGCGTGTGGCAGAAGGGTCCCATCGAGGTCCCCAGATGCTGGTTTCACGGGCAGATGCTGGCCTTGTCGTCTATCTCTTTGCCAATGAAGTGCCAGAGATTGAAGACGAAATTGTTCGGATTGTTGCGGTCGCCCGTGAGGCCAACCCGCCTTCACGGTCTGTTGGCCCCCGAACAAAAATTGCGGTTGATACGCTAGAGCGAGATGTTGATCCGGTGGGAGCCTGCATCGGAGCACGGGGATCACGAATTCAGGTGGTCGTCAATGAGCTGCGGGGTGAAAAAATAGACGTTATTCGCTGGTCCCCCGATCCATCGACCTATATTGCGAATGCGCTAAGTCCTGCCCGTGTGGAGGATGTTCGGCTGGTGGATCCAGAGGAACGCCAAGCTCATATTCTTGTTCCTGAAGATCAGTTAAGTCTGGCGATCGGAAAGGAAGGCCAGAATGTACGTCTTGCAGCTCGTCTAACAGGGTGGAAGCTGGACATCAAAGATTCGGGCAAATATGACTACGAAGAGGAAGACCGGAAGCTCGCGGCGATCGCCGAAGAGCGTCGCATTGCCCAAGAAGCAGAAGAAGCCGAGCGTGAAGCCGCCGAACGAGAGGCTGCCGCCATCAGAGCATTTGAGGCAGGCTTCGAAGACGAAGACGCAGGCTTCGAAGACGAAGAAGAAAACACAGATGAGATAGCCTCATCCGCATCCTCCCCAGATTCGGAACTTGATGAACTGTCTGATGCTGAAGACGAAGAGTCTGTTTCAGAGGATGGTGATGATAGCGAAGGGGAGGCAGCTTCTGCTTCGTTAGATGATGACGATGCGTCTGAAGACTCGGATGACGATATGGATGCTGACGATGTTGATCCTGATGCCGACGATGATGAGAGTGATGCCGAGCCTGAGGATACACTGCATGAAGAGGAGGATATTTAGGCAGCTCCATTAGCCCTGCGGAGATGAAACCCTGGAGATGACTCTGTGGAAAAGAACTATCGTCGTTGTGTGACCTGTCGTGAGACGAAGCACCGTCACTTTTTCTTCCGCGTCGTCAAATGTCACGACACCGGGGAAGTTCGTCTAGATGAGGGGATGGGGCGATCCGCTTATGTCTGCAAACAGAAGTCTTGTTTATCGGGAGCCCAACGAAAAAACCGGATGGGGCGTGCCTTGAGAGCCCCTGTTCCTGAGGAGGTGTTCGTGACCCTGAACAAGAAAATAGAGGGTGCTGAAGAGGGGGCGATCGCCAGCACTCGTCACAATCCATCCCATTAATCTATCCAATTAAATATGGCAATGAACGTGTCAGGGAGTTAAAGTAGCAGCCAGTGACAAAATGTAACTAGAGTATTTGCAGAATATTTGAGAACGTAGGCTTCGGAAAACCTAAACCTAAGGAGTGGCTGGGTTCTGCTGTTAGAACGTACTTGAGCAGGAATTGATGCGAATTGCATCAGTTTGGTTTAGATATGATTTGTATCAGTTTAGTTTGGATACGTTTGATGCGAGTTGCTTTAAGATGTGACAGGAGAAGGAACGCACCATCACCTACTGAACTCATCAAACTGAACTTATCGAACTGGACTGATTGAACTGAACTCATTGAGACTCATCAAGCACTGGCTCCGAGCCACTGGGCTGAATCGCTAAATTTGAGATTTTAAGAATTTGAGATTTTAAGAATTTGTCAATGTCAGGTTTAGTGAACCAGCAACCATCATTCCTCACGAAAAGATACAATGGTTAAGCCGAGAAACTGTTTAGTCAGTTAATCGGTCGATCTGTTTCGAGTACGGGTTGGATGATGAGATGATTAATTGAACGTTAGGGAGTATACGGCTTTCAATAATGTAGTTTAGCCAAACAAAGCAGGTTGTCTATGTAGAAACAAAGAATTGGTACGGAGAGGAAAGCACTGAATGAACAATGGCAAGGTTAGGATATACGAGCTGTCGAAAGAATTAGATTTGGAAAATAGAGACATATTGGCTGTTTGTGAACAGCTGGACATCGCTGCTAAGAGCCACAGCAGCACTATCACAGATGAAGATGCAGTCCGCATTCGGAGCGTTGCATCAGAGAAATTTACAAGGCGATCGGCTCCTCCTAAAAAAAAGGTAATTGGGAAGTCGAACGGCTCACCATCCAGAACGTCTGGCTCAAAGGCTCCGATTAAGAAAAGACCTCAAATTCTTGAGGTTAGACGAAAAGCGCCATCAAAAGACGCGGTTGATTCTCCCGAGCTTGCAGCAAAGCCTCAAGTGAATCGTCCTGCTGCAAGCGTTATGGCACCTTCTGCGAAAGAGGGGATTCCTGAGCGTCTTGCCCAGCCACCTGCAATGACCGAGCCTCCTCAGAGATCTCAGTTAAGAACTGTTGAGGAAGAAATACCTGCGGAGGTACCCGAGACTGTCCCAGACAATGGCGCGTCTAATGAACCTTCAAGACCAGCTCCACAGCTTGTTGCCCCTCCTGCCCGACCAAGCTTGCGTAAACCCAAGTCGGAGCAGACAGACAGTTCAGACCAATCTGAATCGGCACCATCAGCTAGGGATTCAAAGCCGCCGATTCAACGAGAGCTGAAGTCTCCCTCGGTTCGAGTGCAAGAAGCGAAAACTCCAGAGTTGCGATCGCCCCGAGCGCCTGTTTCTCCTGAGGAAGCGGCTGCACCTGAGCGGGATAAGCCGTCACTTGTGCCGAAGCCAAGTAAGCCTAAGCTGAAGAAGCCTGTGGCGCGGCCTGTTGACGAGCCTGATGCGCGGAAATCTAAGTCACAGGATGCTGAGGAAGAGGCCGATACGATAGACGGTGATTCAGCGCCAATCGATCAGGTCGTCGAGTTGCGTCGTCCGACACCTCCTCGCGCACCGAAGAAGTCGAAGCATCGGGAAGAGAGTGAGCCTGATGATGATCAGGAGTTGCTTGATAAACAGAAAGCGAAGCCCAAGCGTCGTCAACCCATCATCAAAGATGACGACGATGATTTGGATGTCAGCTTTGATGATGATGATACCGATGAGTTCGGTGACGAGTCTGGTGCGTCGCAGATTAGTCTTTCACTCATGCGTCCGCCTAAACCCAAGGCACTCTCCGGACAACAAAACAAACCGGCAGCGTCTTCGTCTGGTCCTCGCAAGAAGAAGTCAACGGCACCCAGAGAAAGTAAGAGTCAGAGGCGCGATCGCCGTGAGAAAAGCCAAGAGCAGCAGCGTCCAGAAATTCTCATCCTGGAAGACAGCATCTCACTGCATGATCTCGCTGAACGGTTGAAAGTTCCTGAAACTGAGATCATCCGGAGTCTGTTCTTTAAGGGAATTGCAGCCAATATCAACCAGATTCTCGATGTTCCAACGGCCACAATGGTTGCTGAAGAATTTGATGTCCTGGTTGAAGCGGGAGAAGCCGAGGCAGAAGCGAAGAAGACTACTGAAATGATTGATGCAGGGGACTTAGATAAGCTTCTTCGTCGTCCTCCTGTCGTTACAATCATGGGCCACGTTGACCACGGAAAAACAACCTTGTTGGATTCCATTCGGAAAACGAAAGTGGCTCAAGGTGAGGCTGGAGGAATTACCCAGCACATCGGTGCATACCACGTCGATGTTGACCACAACGGCGAGACGCAGCAGATTGTCTTTCTTGACACTCCGGGTCACGAAGCCTTCACGGCTATGCGTGCCCGAGGAACTCGCGTCACGGATATCGCGGTTCTTGTGGTTGCTGCTGACGATGGCGTACGCCCACAGACGATTGAGGCGATTAAGCACGCCCAGGCTGCAGAGGTTCCCATTGTTGTCGCGATCAACAAGATCGACAAGGAAGGGGCTCAGCCCGACCGCGTGAAGCAAGAACTTATGGAGCATTCTCTCGTTCCTGAAGAATGGGGCGGAGAAACAATCATGGTTCCTGTGAGCGCGCTGAATGGCGAAAACCTCGACGGCTTACTAGAGATGATTCTGCTGGTATCAGAAGTGGAAGATCTCTATGCGAACCCCGACCGACCTGCTAAAGGAACTGTCATTGAGGCGAACCTCGACAAAGCTCGGGGGCCAGTGGCTACCCTGCTGGTTCAGAACGGTACCTTGCGTATTGGTGAATCCATTGTCGTGGGTTCAGTCTTCGGTAAGGTTCGAGCCATGATCGATGATCGAGGCAAGCGTGTTGATGAAGCCACGCCATCCTTCGCCGTTGAGGTGTTGGGATTAGGGGACGTTCCTGCGGCTGGAGACGAATTTGACGTTTACTACGAAGAGAAGGAAGCCCGCTCTGTTGCCAGTCAACGTGCGGATCAGCAACGACTCTCACGCCTCCAGCAAGCCATGGCGTCTCGCCGAGTCAGCCTGAATACCCTTTCAGCGCAGGCTCAGGAAGGCGACTTGAAAGAACTCAACCTCGTCTTGAAAGCAGACGTTCAAGGATCCGTCGAAGCTATTTTGGCGTCTTTGCAACAGTTGCCTCA
This sequence comes from Leptolyngbyaceae cyanobacterium, assembly GCA_035285885.1. Lineage (GTDB taxonomy): Bacteria > Cyanobacteriota > Cyanobacteriia > CAKZMO01 > CAKZMO01 > JBCCWF01. The sequence continues at coordinate 11,583 of JAYKJC010000080.1, forward strand.
AGAAGAAGTACAGGTTCGTGTGCTGTTTGCAGCACCGGGTGAAATCTCCGAAACGGATGTTGACCTGGCGGCAGCGAGTAATGCGGTCATTATTGGCTTCAATACAACGTTAGCTAGTGGTGCTCGTCAGGCTGCCGATCGCGCAGGCGTTGACATTCGAGACTACGACATCATCTATAAGCTCCTGGAAGACATCGAAGGAGCAATGGAAGGCTTGCTAGAACCCGAACTGGTCGAAGAGCCTCTGGGCGAAGTCGAAGTTCGAGCCGTGTTCCCTGTGGGACGAGGTGCGGTGGCAGGCTGTTATGTTCTGTCCGGCAAGGCGGTTCGCAACTGTCGCATCCGTGTGAAGCGGGATGGTGAGGTTGTTTTTGAAGGCAACCTTGACTCTCTCAAGCGGGTTAAGGACGACGTCAAAGAGGTCAATGCAGGGTATGAATGCGGAATCGGCATTGATAGCTTCGCAGACTGGAAAGAGGGCGATCGCATCGACACGTTCAAGATGGTGACGAAGCGACGGAAGCTAGCATCTGCAAAGAATTCTAAATCGTAGAAGTTGGCTTGACCTCGTTTAGCACTCTTTGACGTGCAGTCCACGCACAAGTTAGTCCACGCACAAGTAAAAAAGGGAGTACCTATGGATTTCCGGTAGGTGCTCCCTTTTTTGTATTCAAATCATATTCAGATTTGTGTGGATTGCCTCCTGATGGATTAGCACGACAATTCTAAAGTTGCTCGAAGCATCGAAGCACTTACTTTTGGGCGTTACCGGACAACTCAACATTTTGTAACATTCGAGCCATATCCATATCGAAAAACAGGCGAATGCTATCCATCATCGCTTTTCAGCAGAATTGAGCGCAGCCCACTTTGAGCTGAGAGATGTCAGTTTTCGAATATTTGAGTGGGGGGTCTCACCCCCCACTCCAAAAATAGAATATTATGTTAGGAGATGCACCCTGATGGTTGGGAGAGTTTCCAAATGCTCTCCCTTTTTTATTTTAGTAAGCGAATCCATTTGACTGTTCAATTAAACCATCGATAGCGCCATGCACGTTGATTAAGAACAGTTGTGTGGCGTGTTGCGCCCCACACAACTGTTTTTGTGCTTAACGCGGTTGCAAACCGCTCTAGATCGGGAGTCCATACAAAGTTTTCGGCGTTTCAGCTCCACAAAACCTAGAAAGCAACGAGCTTGTGCCACGACGTAAATGACGTTGCTCAGCGCTCCCTTATCTTCAAAGCCGTCCACTCCACACGGCAGCAAGAACAGACGGACGGTCAACGGGGTGTTGTTCTTCAGTCTTACGGTAAGATCGTAGAACGAGGTAGCGAGGATTACTCCTCTACCCATCGTTTTGATAATAAGCAATTTGAGAAAAGGTCTTTCTCAAAACGCTCATTTGCTGCTCAATACCCAACTTATGTTTGACGCTCTTGCTGATCGGTTAGAAGGAGCTTGGAAGAAGCTCCGAGGCCAAGATAAGATTTCAGAATCCAATATTCAAGAAGCCCTTCGAGAAGTCCGTCGCGCGTTGCTCGAAGCAGATGTTAGCCTTCAAGTTGTTAAAGAATTTGTTGCCGATGTTCAGACCAAAGCGCTTGGAGCCGATGTGGTTTCAGGCGTTCGCCCTGACCAGCAGTTCATCAAAATCGTCCATGATGAGCTGGTTGAGATTATGGGCGAGACGAATGTGCCGCTTGCAGAGGCTGAGGTCGCTCCCACCATTGTCTTGATGGCTGGTCTTCAAGGAACGGGTAAAACTACGGCTTCTGCGAAGTTGGCGTTACAGCTTCGTAAGCAGAATCGTAGCACTCTGCTAGTCGCGACTGACATTTATCGGCCTGCGGCCATTGACCAACTCGTCACCCTCGGGCGTCAAATCAGTATTCCCGTTTTTGAGCTTGGGACTGAGGTTAATCCTGTTGAGATTGCCCGGCAGGGGGTCGAAAAAGCAAAAGCCGAGGGGATTGATACCGTCATCATTGATACGGCGGGTCGTCTTCAGATTGACCAGAACATGATGACGGAGCTGGCGGATATCAAAACCCAGGTCAATCCGCATGAGGTTTTGCTGGTCGTCGATGCGATGACGGGGCAAGAGGCGGCGAATCTCACCCGAACGTTTCACGACGAGATCGGGATTACTGGAGCCATTCTGACCAAGTTGGATGGTGATACCAGAGGCGGTGCGGCTCTGTCTGTGCGGCGCATTTCAGGGCAACCCATTAAGTTTGTTGGGGTGGGTGAGAAGGTTGAGGCCCTTCAGCCGTTTTACCCCGACCGGATGGCCTCTCGAATTCTTGGCATGGGTGACGTGCTGACTCTGGTGGAGAAAGCACAAGAAGAATTTGACATGGCTGAAGCTGAAAAAATGCAGGAAAAAATCCTGTCAGCTCAGTTTGATTTCAATGACTTTCTTAAGCAGACTCGTCTCTTAAAGACGATGGGGTCGCTGGGCGGGCTTGCTAAGATGATCCCCGGGATGAACAAACTTTCGGGAGATAAGCTTGAAGAGGGAGAGCTACAGCTTAAACGCGCGGAAGCCATGATTGGTTCGATGACGTTGGAAGAGCGGCGTAACCCAGAGTTATTGGCAGGTTCACCCAGTCGTCGGCGTCGGATTGCCTCGGGGTCTGGGCGATCGCTCAACGATGTCAGTAAGCTGGTCAGCGATTTTCAGAAAATGCGATCGCTCATGCAGCAAATGGGTCAGGGTAATTTCATGCCCAATCTCGGAGGATTAATGGGGGGCGGAATGCCCGGAATGGGGATGCCTGGAATGCAGCCTGGCATGCGCGGACAGCAACGTATGGGACAAACGCCCAAGAAGAAGAAAAAAGGGAAGAAGAAAAAGGGCTTTGGCACCCTATAGGCTCATCATCACCTGGGCGGTAAGCGTGCCTGGGCATCCTGCGTCAAATCCAGCAAGTGGCTGATGATTCACAACTCGTGATTTACACCTCATGATCAAGTTAACAACTCGTGGTCATTACAGTGTCAAAGCTTTGCTGGATTTAGCGCTTCAGCCCCACTATGGGCCTGCGTCTGTAGCGACGATCGCCCAGCGACAGAACCTTCCCGCTCCGTATCTTGAAAAACTGCTGATGGAACTACGCCGCGCTGATATTGTTCGATCCGTTCGCGGTGTGCAAGGGGGCTACCAGCTCAACCAGCACCCATCAACTATTTCCCTTGGGCAAATCCTAGAAGCCGTGGGCGAAGCGGTGGAACCGTTATCCAACCAGCAGCCCGATGACCAAGATGCGGGAGATTGGGTGACATTCGCGCTGTGGAATCGCCTGCATCAAAAAATGAAAGATGCGCTGTTCAGTATTTCTCTGGAAGACCTGTATTACGACGCTCGGAGTCGGCAAGCCGCCCAGGGCGAAACAACGAGCTTTATTGTGTGACGCAACAAAGTGTCACGTTACTGTCTCGTTTCTTAGAGATTTATCCCGATGCATATCTTGCGGTGGGTGAGTTGTGGGCATGTGCAACTTTTCATCCCGCCTTGGGTTGCTGTGCAAATGGAAGCTGAGGTTTCTACAATTGGGCTGTTTTGGGTTCTTGCTTTTTTTAATTGCCCCTTTGTGAGACACTCGTCCAGCCTGTTGTTACTGCCGCTGCTATGAACTATTTTCAGCTTGCCTCTTCCTCGTTAGGTGCGATCGCCCTGGGTTGGGTTCTACTCCACTCGCCCCTTGCTCCCTCCTCTGTCTCAGAGGCTCTAGAGAAACCTCTGTTCGTCAGTCAGCAACCATCAACTCTCTCTTCATCGGCCCAACCGCTTCCAGAGTCCGTGGCGGATGCGGTCAAACAAGATATTGCTCAAGAAACGGGGCGATCGCCCGACACTCTTAAAATTGTAGAATCTGCCCGACGTACCTGGCCCGATGGCTGCTTGGGACTGGCGGACGAAGAGGAAATCTGTACGCTCAGCTTAGTGCCGGGGTGGCTCGTCGCCGTTGAAGGAGAGGGACAGCGCTGGATCTACCGCACCAATGACACCGGGACGGTTGTGCGGCAGCAGGCAGCAGGCCAGATTCAAGCCCAGGGAGACTGGAAGGTCGTGACCCAAGTGGTTCGGTTACAGGATGACGCGGGCGACATCGAGCAGCTAGCGATTCTCACAGACATTCTGAGCAAGCCCCAAACGCGATATGCGAATGCCGTGTATCAACTGTTTGCCTATCACAACGACAGGTGGATTCAGGTTTACAATACAACGGGGGCGCGGCTCATCAGTGCAGATGAGGTTGAGCAATCGTTACCTCCAGAGGTGATTGATGTTGCCACTATTCGTGATGCTCTTCGTGCCGAATTGGGTCAGCAGGTGGATGTGCAGGCCCTTGATTTCAGGGCAGTTGTGCAGTTTCGCTATGACACTCAAGAGGTGCGTGACCAAACGCTTCAATTTTCACACCTCACTCAGTACAGCGGACTGACGACTTTTCGCAGTATTCGCCTCACACAATTTCGCACAGTGTTCACCCGTGCCCAGCAGCTCCGCATTGTTCAGAATGCCCCCTCGCAAGATGCGGTGATTGCGCGGTTATCCGTTCAGCAGCGCATCAACGATCGATTCCTCTCAGAGCAGTTCATCGGAGATTTTCAAGTCAATCTTGACCAAAGTATTCAGCTGGTGGATGGTCTTACACCGGGCGATCGCCTTGTTGTGCGGCTGTTTGATTTAGACCAGCAATTGATTGGATACAGCATTCTTGAAGTGCAAGCCCAGGCCACGGATATGGTTCTCGTGATGTCGGGCGATCGCACCTCAGGCGTGGTTCGTACCGTGTATGGCCGTGATGTGAATCAGGATCAAACCCTGGAAACGCGCGAAATCCGGTACGACTACTTCACCGAGATTAGCCAGGTCAGCCGGAGTTATCAGCGGACAGAGGTTCAGTTTTTAGAAACAACAACGACTGTTTCTGCTCAACGTTTCACTGTCGCTGGACTCCCCGACCCGCCAACGAATTGCGTGTATCCGGCTTCATTTCGAACGGGAAGCGCCGATCTCGTCAACCGCAGACTGAGCGTCATTCAAAGCGGCATTGCTGAACTGTTTGCAACCGCGCCCCAAACCCTGGCCCAGACCGTCATTGTCTCAGCTACATCTATCATTCAGGTGTATCAGTCGATTTCAATTTTCACTGAAGAAACAACCGAACGTGATCGCCCCTCTGCCCCTCCGCCACCGAGTCGAACTCGCGTCACCATTGAAAAAACAACCAACGGACAGGATGCGGATCGCCCTAACCAGGCGGTTCCCCTCGCGGTAGGAGAACCAGTGGAATGGGTCTACCGTGTAACCAATGAGGGCACTCGTCCTCTAGACCTCTCTGAGATCACCGTGTCTGATGATCAGGGGATCACGCCTGTCTTTGATGAACGCAGCGACAATGGGGGCGATCGCCGACTTTCTCCCGGAGAAACATGGCGCTATCGAGCCAGTGGTGTGGCAGAAGATTTATCTTTATTGTTGGACTTTGAAACCGATGGTCGCGGCAATCCACTCCAGGCAGGCACCCTCATTGATGATGAATACGCCAACCTCGGGCTACGCATCTCAACACCCACCAATCGGTTTGGAGCAATGCTGTTTGATAGTGCCAATCCAACCGGAGGAGATGATGATTTACGCACCTCCGATCAAGGACTCATCTTGATCCTGTCAGAAGATGGCGATAGTTCCGATCCCGATGATGCAGCCCAGGGCGGCATCATTCGATTCAGCTGGCAACGCCCCGTCCATGTCAACTATGCCCTCGGGGTGATTGATGCCGATGAGAATGAAGTGGTCGGCACCGTGACAACCTACCGGGCAAACGGCTCACTCATTGATGTCTACAACATTCGAGGGATTGGCAATCAAAGCTTGCAGCGTATTCCCATTGACGACCGGAATGTTGCACGGATGGATATTGAACTCGCAGGCAGTGGTGCAATTACAGGGGTGAGCGTCGATCAGGTCTATCAAAATATTGGTCGTGTAGACGTGAATGGCGAGCGGGCCTTTGATCGCAGTCACTATCGCAATCCATAGGCGCACTCTAGCCCCAATCTAATGTAGAAACTCCTGTTCCCGATCGATACAAGGTATATGAAGAAGATGAAGCTCTCGCAATAATTGTACGAGTATGTGACTTTAATCACATATTTGTACCATCTCCGTGATGTAACTGTTACATTATCTGAGTAGACGTGCTGTGATCTCTGGTGCAAAAGCCGACAGAGGGATAGAGCGATCGCCCTGCCCATTGAGACTGTCAAGCTTATCAATCATCAAATTGTTTTGTTCCAGGAAAATAGTTTCCTTGCTCGGGCTGCCATGGGAAGACCTCTTAAGGTAAGGAGGAAATCACAGTAACCCGAATAACTTCTATCGCTAATAGCCATTTCATTAGCATTCGCAGAACAAGAAAAAACGATAGGCGAAATCCTTAAGTTTTAAGCATATTAAAGCGTGCAAGTAATGCCTGGGCGTCAAATATTTACGCTTGTGTGTTAGCTCTCGATACCTTCTAAAGGCATCGCTAGAATGCATCGTTTAGACGGGCACAGCTCAGCTGGAGCAGTAGCCTACTTCCATCTACCAACAGCTCATGACTTAAGTGTTCTAGTCAATGGGTCAGGTTGCGTTATGACAGTGAGCCGATGCGTAACGGTGAGCTTCGTTATGCAAATCACTCTATCCAGGGAGTTCCTGAGAAGTTTTGGGTTCCAAAATTTCAGCGAGGAATCCCAATGGGTTCTTACAATAGAAGGTATAGCTTTACGCTTTTGCGTTAGGACATTCGAACAGCATGTTTCCCTCGCGACTGTATTTGTTTAGCGTGACCCCCTCTAACTTCCCCTTCGCAAGGGGGAGAACAGGAATTTCCCCCATTGCGAAGGGGGGATTAAGGGGGGTAAATACCAAATCTTTGGTGCTACTGCTATGCCAAACAAGTACCTCCGCTACGCGAGGGAAACATCCTCAAACCTTAACCTGTAAGGCCATACCTCCCTTTTCTGAACCCCAATCAGCCGGTGGGGCATTTATACTGACTTCAAGGAACTTGCTTCGCGAGTGGATTTTAGATTCCCGTTGATTGACGGAGTTCCAGGAGTGATGAGCGGGTCTTCGGTACCCCGATGATTCGTGATTGAGTTTTGGGGATGGACAGAGCCCAACTCTAGGTGTGTCCTGACCAATCGCTTTCACCCTCGAAGAGTTCTCCAAGGTAAAGGCAAGTTGAGCATTTGGATGCGTCCTGGTGCTCGATTGTCACACTTTACATGTTCGTTTACACGTGTTTGATTACACTATGCGCACGACATCACATCCTCCTTTTTCTGAAGAATGGATCAAACAACTTTCTTCAGATCCCTATGCTGCACTTGGTATATCGGTTGCAGCTGATGATCGCCGTGTGCTCAAACGCTATCGTTCACTTGCGAAAATGCTCCACCCCGATGCCTTCACGAACGCAACGGGTGATGAAAAAGAATTTGCAAGTCAGCTTCTTGCAAAGATTATTAACCCCACTTACCAGCGACTCAAACAGGAAAAGGGAAGAGCAGAAACGATTGCGCTACTCAGGTTTCGTGTGCGACGTGCAACGCGCGATGAGCAATTGATGCCCCAAAGTCCACGGGCACAACGATTGTGTAGAGCGGCTGTGGCTGACGTGGAAATGTTTTATGAAGAGGCGATCGCCCAACTGGCAGAGCAGCAGTATCAGCCTCTGGGCAATTTTGAGACGATTGTCTGTGAGATGAGTGAGCTCAATTTGGTCTACCTCCGACTGAAAATGGGCGAACCAATGGTGCGTGAAAAG
>JAYKJC010000081.1:0-3898 GCA_035285885.1 Leptolyngbyaceae cyanobacterium
TATTCCTTCAGCGCGCAGCGTTCGTTAAACCGCCCTCGATCTTCAGCCAGGTACGTCCGCCCGAATCCCCCTTGCCCAAGAACGCCGAGGATTCGGTAGCGATTTTGTAATACAGTTTCGACAGGAATCGGCAGTTGCATGAACCTACTCTGAACGATCGAACCGTAAAGCAACACTCGTATCGAGACGATGCAAGAAATTAAAACACACTAAAGCATATAGCTTTCTCGAACGATTTGCGAAATTACCGGGGGGAGATTGACTGGGCGATGTACTTGCCTATCGAGGCGGTTTCCTTGTTCCCAGCGTCTCGCTGGGAATGCCCTCTAGAGCCTCTGGCTCCCATTAAAATGTGGAGCCGGAGGCTCCCGCAGCGGTTCCCTGCCAGAGGCACGGAACCAGAAATTACAGAACGCTAAATAGATGCGATCGCCCTTTGAGTCCATTTTAAGAACCCTCGATAATTGTTGCTAAATTTGAAGCTCAGAAGACATCAATCGTCGAGAGAGTGCAGATGAAGTGGTAGGCTCTATATGCAAAGCTTTTGCTTCAAAAATTTTTGCTTCGAGGTTTTTTGCTTCGAAATTTTTAGCTTCAAAACTTAGGGAAATCATTTTCGTCTGACGTTGGGAGGAATGTTAGGGATGAAACGACTGGCTGGTGTACTTGCAGTCCTGGTGGTGATGATGAGTGTCCTGAGCTGGCTCGGTGCTCCTCGCCCAGCTCATGCGGCGAACTTTAGCGACGTGACACTTGGTTCGTCTTCAATTCTGGCTGTTGAACGTCGAAATGCAGTGGAGGAAAAACTGCAAAATAGATTCGGAACAATCATTGATGTCAACAACTCAAATGTTCGTGCATTTGTCGAGTTTCCTGGAATGTATCCAACGTTGGCAGGCATGATTGTTCGCAATGGCCCATATAGTTCCGTAGAGGATGTCTTCAAGATCCCCGGATTGACGGAGCGCCAAAAGCAAATTCTCGATCGCTATCGCGATCGCCTGGTTGCAACGCCTCCAACGGATGCCATGGTTGAAGGGGGCGATCGCTTCAACAACGGTTTCTACGAATAAGGTTTAGCCCTCCATAGAGATCTGTTTAATCGCTAGATAACGACTCAAAGCAGGAATCACGGTATCATCGCCGCGTTCCTGCTTTTTCTTTCTCCCCCTTGGCAAGGGGGAGAACTAGACTTCCCCCCTTACCAAAGGGGGGACTGAGGGGGGTAGAAACTGCCAACGCTAAACAAGCACGTTTCTCCCATAAGGACTAAGACGCCGCCGACTCTCGGGCAGCTGCGGCTTCGTCAGGGTGGATGTTCAAGCGTGTCAGGTTGATGCGGCCTTTGCCGTCAATCTCACGCACTTTGACAATCACCTCATCGCCAACCGCGACTTCGTCTTCAACCTTGCCCACCCGATAGTCGGCAAGCTGCGAGATATGAATCATCCCTTCTTTACCGGGCAGCACTTCAACAAATGCACCGATAGGAATGATGCGAGTCACGGTTCCCACATATACATCTCCGGCATTGAGCTGACGCGTCATACCTTCAATGATGCTGCGTGCCTTTTTCGCCTTTTCTCCATCGACAGCAGACACCGTTACCAAGCCGCTATCTTCAATGTCAACCTTGGCTCCCGTCTGCTCGGTAATGCCTTTGATGGTTTTTCCGCCGGGGCCAATCACTAACCCAATCAGTTCGGGATTAATTTGCAGAGTGAGCAGGCGCGGAGCGGATGGCGACAAGTCTTCGCGAGGCTTATCGATGACTTCCAGCATTTTCTCAAGAATATGCATGCGTGCGGGACGCGCCTGGTTAATCGCGTCTCCAATGACAGACATGCTCAAGCCCGTAATCTTCATGTCCATTTGCAGGGCCGTGATTCCTCGGTCGGTGCCTGCAACCTTGAAGTCCATATCTCCCAAGAAGTCTTCGATGCCTTGAATATCCGTAAGAATTCTGACTTCATCCCCTTCTTTGATGAGTCCCATGGCTGCACCACTGACGGGCTTCTTAATAGGAACTCCGGCATCCATCAGTGACAGCGTAGAGCCACAGACGGAACCCATTGAGGTCGAACCATTCGACGACAAGACTTCAGAAACGACGCGAATCACATAGGGAAATTCTTCTTGATTCGGGAGCACCGGAATCAGGGCACGTTCAGCCAGGGCACCGTGGCCCACTTCTCGACGACCGGGCGATCGCATCGGTCGGGTTTCTCCGACAGAATAGGGCGGGAAGTTGTAGTGATGGAGGTACCGCTTCGACTCATCGGGATGCAGGTCATCCATTTCCTGAGCATCTCCTGGCGTTCCCAAGGTCACCACTGACATCACCTGTGTCAGTCCCCGCTGGAAGACCGCAGACCCGTGTACCCGAGCAGGCAGAATTCCGGTTCGACAGCTAATGGGACGAACTTCATCCAATTTCCGACCGTCCACGCGCACATTGTCTTCGATGATTTGCTGACGCATCAGCTTTTTAGTCACAGATTTGAAGACCTTGCCCAACGCTTTTGAATCCTCGGAAACCGCCACCCGCACGGGGTCGTCTTCAGGACGTGCTTCAATTTCAGCGCTGATGCCTTCTTTGACGGTGTCCAGTTCTCCGTCACGCTGATCTTTGGTCAGTTCAAATTTCTTTAGAATTTCTTTGACCGACTCGGTGGCGCGATCGCGCACAAAGTCTTCTACCGTCGGATCGGTTTCGGGTTCAGGCTCTTTAACAATCGTTAGCCCCAGTTCTTCAACCAGATCCTTTTGCGCCTGAATCAAATCACGCACCACTTCATAGCCAAAATCGATGGCTTCAATGATGTCTTGTTCGGGTAGCTCATTGGCCCCAGCCTCAACCATGATGACGCCATCAGGAGAGCCTGCAACCACCAGATCCAAATCGCCGTCTTCAATCTCTTGATAGGTCGGGTTAATAATGAAATCATCACCCACCAAGCCTACCCGTACCGCCGCCATCGGGCCGTTAAACGGAATTTGCGCCAGCAACGTTGCCACTGATGCGCCTGTGACAGCCAGCACGTCAGGAGGCATGCGCTCATCCATCGACAGCGTAGTCGCAACGATTTGAATGTCATCCCGCAACCATTGGGGAAACAAGGGCCGCATCGGACGGTCAATCAAGCGGCTAATCAGCGTTGCCTTCTCAGGAGGTCGCCCTTCTCGACGCAGAAACCCTCCCGGAATTCGACCTGCTGCATATAGCCTTTCTTCGTAGTCCACCAACAAGGGCAGAAAATCAATGCCTTCCCTGCCCGATGAACGCGTTGCCGTGACCAAGACTGCCGTTTCGTCTGCTTGAATGAGAACCGTTCCTCCGGCCTGTGGAGCGAGAAGCCCTAGTTTGAGTCGAATGTCTCGCCCATCGACGGATATTACCTTTTCTACTTCCGACACCATGAAGCGTTATTTCCTCTATTTATTTCTTAGTTTTTCTTGTCGCAATCGTAGCACTGATGTTAAGAAGGCTGCTTGCGTGTAGATGATTCGTATTACACCCACTACCTATTTTATGCATCGTAAAGATCGCGGATTATGCCTCACATTTTCTTTGCTATTGGGCAGAAGTGTGAGGTGAGTCGTGCCCCACCTTCCTCCGGATGCGGTTAACGATACACTATTAAATCGGGTATAGCCCTACGTATGTGTTTAGCGTTCACTGTAGACCCCCTCTAACTCCCCCTTGGCAAGGGGGAGAACTAAGCTTCCCCTCTTACCAAGGGGGGATTGAGGGGGGTAGAAACTGCCAACGCTAAACACGTACAGCCCTACTGGCTAAGGTTTAAGCATATTTCCCCGCTGCGCGGGGAAATATGCTTATCCAATGTCCTAACGCAAAAGCGTAAAGCTATCAGCGACCGGGGAAGCGGTATGGAGG
>JAYKJC010000082.1:0-6429 GCA_035285885.1 Leptolyngbyaceae cyanobacterium
GGCGAGGAAGGTTGAGAAGACTCAGAAGGCGCTGCTACAGTCTCGCTTGACTCATTAGTAGACTCACTCACTAACTTACTCTCAGAAGCAGGAGATACCAGGGCTGGGGTTTGTCCTACGGCCTCAACGTTCCCCGGTGCTTTTGCTGTCTCCGATGCTTGCTCCTTCATCGAGAGAGCTGTGCCCCTCTGCACATCGCCTGGCGACACTAAGCGAAAGATCGAAGTCTCCCCATAGTGATTCAGCACGAGCGGCGGTAATCCTCCTAGAAAAACTCGTGCTGAGGTGTTTTCAGTTTTTGGAGTGGTCACTGCGCCATCGGCGGTCATCGGTTGAATGGGGTGGAACCGATGATTTTTGATGGTGGCTTTGTCGCTCTGGGTTCCTGCCAGGAGCGGTTGATAGGGAGACCCAATAATCTGCTCTGCTTTGGCTCCTGCAAGGCTCACCTTCATGGGCAGAGGAGTTTCAGCATCTTGCCACCAGAGCTGTTGAGTCAGAGCGTAGGTAAAGAGCCCAGCGCTAAATCCATTCCACTGACATTCCACTGCCCCATGAGACGCGTCGGAGGCTCGGAGCAACAAACCAGGAAACGGGCTTTTTTTAACCGTCTCTTTACTCACTCGACCCTGTTGTAAGACCTGGGATTGAAAGGCGAGCTCATCTGGATGGATGGAGCCTTTAGGAATTGTTGTTCGCGATCGCAACCGAAAGTACCCGTTCAACCACCCTTCTGGAATGCCATACCCTGTATCTAGAAACGTAATAACATGCTCAGTTTTGAGCGATCGCACCAACAGGTTGAGCGAATCAAGCATCACATCATTGAGCAATGGCTGGTCGCCCGTCGGCACCCGTCCATCAACGGGAACCAGACTATTCTTCAGTTGCGATGACCCATCGGCTTCATCCACCACTTCGACTTGACTTCCCAGGCCACTAAAGTGAAAAACAACAACATCTCCCGGTTGGGCCTGTTTCACCAGATGGCTGAAAAATGTATCCTCAATGGCTTGTCGTGTCGCATTCTCGTTTAGAAGGAGGCGAACATCGCCCGGTTGAAAGCCAAATCGATAAATCAAAAGTTCTTGCTGCAGTCGAACATCCGTTACACACCCGAATAGCGAGGGAGAGCTACTCGCTGGGGGTGCAGCTTTATAAACAGCGCCGGGGTACTGATCAATCCCCACTAAAAAAGCAAGCTTGCGACCCGTTGGCTTCGCAAGCGCCTGATGATAGCGATGGGCGGCGGCAGCCATTACAGTCTGACTTACGCCGATCGATGCCAGCCCTAAGGCTGCCTGCCGTAAAAATGCCCGTCGCGTGTAATTCACTGAACTAATCAGTCCTCTTGTTAAACATGCATGGCTTTCGCGAGTTCTGCTGCGACCTCAGGACGAGAGAACTCTGGAGGTGGAAGCTCACCCCTACGTAGCATCTCACGCACTTTCGTTCCAGACAAGTGAATTCGTTCCTCTTTTGTGCTGGGACTGGTTTTACTCGTGGCCATGGTCTGAGTCCGAGTGCAGTAGAAGGCGTGCTCAAACTTCATTGGCGTGATGCCGAGTTCGCCTGGCTCAAACTCATCAAAAATATGCTGAGCATCATAGGTGCCGTAGTAATCGCCTACCCCGGCATGATCGCGCCCAACGATGAAGTGCGTACAGCCATAATTCTTACGAACGAGCGCATGGAAGATGGCCTCACGAGGGCCAGCATATCGCATTGCCGCAGGATTGATTGCCAAGATCACCCGTTCCTGAGGGAAATACTTGTCCATCATGATCTCGTAACACCGCATCCGCACGTCTGCGGGGATGTCATCGCTCTTCGTTGCCCCCACCAGAGGATGCAAGAATAGACCATCTACAGTTTCCAGAGCACACTTTTGAATGTACTCATGGGCACGGTGAATCGGGTTACGTGTTTGGAAGCCAACAACCGTCTTCCAGCCACGCTCCTCAAACATCTTTCGAGACGCTTCAGGATCAATCTGATACGCCGGGAAAAGAGGATGGGGCTTGCGCTCAAGCATCCACACGGGACCTGCTAAGTTGACTGGCCCTTGGTCGTAAACAACCTTGACCCCCGGATGCTTATCTTCATCCGTCCGATAAACGTTAACGGCTTCCAGCGTCTTGTCGTACTCATACATTTGAGTGAGCTCTAGAACTCCGACAAATTCGCCATCCTTGTCATTTAGGCGAACGAGAGATCCTTCCTTCAGAGGCTCAGCTTCTTCCTTTGAGACGGATAGCGTCACAGGAATGGCCCAGGGCAGGCCATTCGCCAATCGCATATCTTTGACGACGGTGAGATAATCCGCTTCTTCCATAAACCCGGTGAGGGGGCTAAAGCCTCCAATTGCAATCATTGCCAGGTCAGAAACTGCGCGATCGTCTAGCGTCACAGCAGGCAGGCTATCTCCCTTGTCGAGAAACTCAGCTTTCTGCTCAGAACTTGCGAGTCTATTAATTAATGTTCCACCGTGAGCGGAAACAAGCATTGAAGATTGGCTCAAGGTTATTTCTCCTATAAAATTTAATCATCTAAGAGACAGTACATACCTGCACTGATGGGGACGACATACATAACGTTCCCGCCATCATCCTATTATGCCTGGGTTCGAATTCATCGAGTTTCTCTTGCATTTACGTTTTCTTTACCGTTCATGCGAAATTTTCGTGAAAATCACGCAGACTGCCGGGGAATCCATCAGGTGTCTTGCTGATTCAGATCGGCTGTATGTGCCGACTGCGTGACCTCTGTAGATGCGACAGAGGTGGGGGATACAGGATCGATGATGCCGCCTCCAAGAACCAGATCGTCCTGATAGATGACAGCGGCTTGCCCTGGAGTAATGCCAAATTGAGGTTCATCAAAGATGAGTTGGGTTCGAAGACAGGAGACAGACTCATCTAAGGGCACAACGGTCACCGGAACAGCCGTTGCACGGTAGCGGATCTGAGCTGTAGCGCGGATGGGTGCCTTCGGTGGGGCAATCGAGACCCAGTTCATGCGGCTTACGGTACATTGAGGCTGGTGGGCACTGTGGCGATCGCCCACAATGACCTGATTTCGCCCCACATCAATGCCAATCACATACAGCGGATGAGGAGCAGCAATTCCGAGCCCTTTTCGCTGACCAATGGTGTAATTGTGAATGCCAGTGTGTTGTCCAATCACCATCCCCTCTTGGGTAACAATATCACCGGGCTTGGGCGCGAGATATTTGCTGAGAAAATCACCCATCGACCCATGGGCTTCTACCAAACACAAGTCTTGACTTTCTGGCTTGTCTGCCGTGTGGAGACCAAACTTAGAGGCCATTTCACGGGTCTCGGTCTTGGTTTGTTCCCCCAGAGGAAACACAACGTGAGCCAGAATGTCTTGAGTCAAGTCATACAAAAAGTAGGACTGGTCTTTATTCAGGTCTACGGCTCTCAAGAGCTGATAGCGACCAGAATTGGAATCATAGCGAACCCGCGCATAGTGTCCCGTCGCAATGGCGTCGATGCCTAATTCAGCCGATGCCCAGTTGATCATCGGGCCAAACTTAATCGCTCGATTGCACTGTGAGCAAGGCAACGGCGTGATCCCAGCGCTGTAGCCACTGACCAGATAGTCCACAATTTTTTCTTGGAACAGATCTCGGCTATCGACCACGTGGTAAGGAACGCCGAGTTGTTCACACAGCATCGCCGCGTCCACCATTCCTTCAGAACAGCACTGCCCCTTTCCTTTCATCAGCCATAGGGTCATTCCCACCACCTCATATCCTTGGTGGTGAAGGGTTGCCGCTGCGACTGAGCTATCAACGCCGCCAGAAAGTCCTACTACAATTTTCTGCATGATCGAACAATCAACTCAAGTCATCGGATAGGGAGGGTCAATTCGTATGGAGGTTTTTATCAAGCGAAGAGACGTAAAAAAAGTATGCAAAAGACTAACGATCTTTTGCTTTTCCAGGGTAGCATTTACGGTCAAAACCATCCGATCACAGCATCTATTTCAAAGAATCCACTCACAGCACCGATATTGTCATTTCTGTAACCCACCAACCTACCGTCATGGTGACTCTTAATTCTTCACTGGTTCGAATCATTCCCTTTGCGATGGGAGCGTCTCTCACCTCGTTGGGCTTCACTGCGGCGTTGCCGAATCCGGCGTTGGGAGAACCACTGCTGGGCGATCGCCTTCTGCTGGCTCAACAGGTTGTGGATGGATTGCCGCCACCGCCCTCGTTTCCGGTTGCCGATGGGGCCAATTTCCCGTCAGCCTCTGGTTCTGGGGATGTGGGAGTCCAATCATCTGGAACCAGTGCCGACCAGCTTTTCATGGTGGCGGTAAACGGCAATAGCCCGCTTCTGCTTGAGCAAGTCCGGCAAGTGCAGCCCACCGCTCTCATCCAGGAATATAACGGTCAACCGATTATTCTCGTAGGAGCGTACGAAAGTGCTGCCCAGGCTCAGGAACAGGCGACTGCTCTCGCTCGTTCGGGCATTAGCGCCAGCATTACCCCCGTCCCCAGCTCAATCTTTGAACCCGTTCCCATGGAGAATGAAGGGTTTGCGGGTATTCCAGAGCTTCCTCCGGCTGACTTTAATGATCCGTCAGCAACGCCCCCTTCCCAACCTGTCGCGACTCAATTTCCAGCTCCAGACTTCAGCCAGACTCAAGCCGCTCAGCCCGCCCCTGCACCTAGAGAAATCGAGTTTTCTCCTGTTCCTTCTAACGTCCCACCGACTGTTGCGGCTCAGCCCGTTCCCACAGTTCAGTCTCCCACGGTTCAGTCCCCGACGACCTTTCCATCCGATCAACCTCCCTCGGTGAGTACGGCTGATGATCTGGCGGACAATGCGTATTACATCGTGATTCCTGGAGATGCGGCAAGCCTTGATACGGTGCGAGAACAGGTCGTGCTTCTGGGCGGACGGTACGATGTTGTGATGAAAAGAGAACGACCCCTTGGGCCTCACATATTAGTGGGTCCATTTACCGATCGCCAGGCAGCGTCTCGCTGGAATGGGTTTCTTCGCGACTTCGGGATGAATGCCCGTGTGTATTATCGGCGTTAACTTAGTTAGACATAATTGATTAGGCGTTATTGGGTGGGCGCTATAGGTTGGGCGTTATTGGTTTAACGTTAAAGGGTTGACGTTACGTGGTTCTGGATGTGTCTCCACTTTTCAACCGAGATAATCGACAACGAGATCACCGACACCCCTATCTCGATTCCTGCCTGGTTTCTGCCCAGCAGATGCAAGCCATTGAGTCTCGCGTATTTGACGCGGGAATGCCCGTGGCGGCGCTGATGGATAAAGTCGGAGGATTAATCGCTCAACGGGTTCGGCAGCTTTGTCCAGTGGAGTTCTACCGAAAAGTGGGGGTGCTAGTAGGGCCAGGGCACAATGGCGGAGATGCCTTGGTGGTTGCAAGAGAGTTGACCGAGGCTGGATACACCGTTCTTCGGCATGAGCCATTTTCTCGCTATAAAGAACTCACTACCGCCCATCGGCGATACGCCGACCATCTCAACATTGCGGTCACGGATGAGGTGAGTCACCTCGCTGACTGTGACGTGCTCATTGACGGACTGTTTGGGTTTGGACTGACGCGTCCCATCGAAGGGGCGATCGCCCATCTCGTTAATCACATAAATAGCTGGAATGTCCCCGTCATCAGCATCGACCTTCCATCTGGACTGGACACCGATACAGGGCAGGCGCTCGGCACCGCCATTCAGGCCACCTCTACCCTTTGCCTGGGAGTGTGGAAGCGGGGACTGCTTCAAGATCACGCCCTTGAGTACATCGGTGAGGCGGAGCTGATTGACTTTGGATTGCCCCTGGCAGATATTCAAGCGGTTCTGGGAGATGAGCCTGCTTTTCAACGCATCACCCTGTCCACTGCTCTGAAAGGCTTTCTGCTGCCTCGCTCAAAATCGACCCACAAATATCGAGAAGGACATGTGTTGCTCGTATGCGGTTCTCAAACCTATTTTGGGGCGGCCATTCTTGCGGGACTCGCGGCTCGCGCCAGCGGCGTCGGCATGCTCACCCTTGCGGTGCCGCAGTCCTCAGCAGACCGAGTCGTGATGCAGATTCCTGATGCGCTGGTTGTTGGATGTGAAGAAACACCTGAGGGGGCGATCGCCCATCTCCCATCTCGAATTCAACTGGATGCATACCAGGCGATCGCCTGTGGACCGGGGATGACCCTCCACGCCTCCGAGGTGATTCATCAGCTGATGACCTGTCCCTGTCCCTTACTTCTGGATGCGGATGCATTGAATTGTCTGGCGCAGGACGACCCTGATGCCATTCTCAAGCAGCGGTCAAGTCCCACTGTGCTGACGCCTCATCCCGGTGAATTCAAACGCCTGTTTCCTGGATTGGGAAACGAGATGGGCGATCGCCTCTCAGTCGC
>JAYKJC010000083.1:0-12857 GCA_035285885.1 Leptolyngbyaceae cyanobacterium
CCGCCCATGCTGATAGCGCTGCTGCTTGAGGGACTGTTCTTGAATCCAGGCTTGACGCTGCTGCTGTTTCTCCCGAAGGGTTTTGAGCTGCTCCTGGTCGCTTGACTGCTGATGTCGGAGATGCGTCAGTTCGTCCTCCAGTTGGGTCACATGAGCATGGACGAGGGGTTCATCCTCAAGCTGATGCTGAACCGTGTGGAGGCTTTTGGTCAGGGTGTCGAGTTCGGCCTTGATGTAGCGCGATCGCTCCCGTGCCCGTTCGGCCAGTTCGTCATACTGATCCAGCTTCAGCAGGTCTGAAAGAATCTGCTTCCGCTCACTCGGACGCTTCAGCATGAACTCATCGGCTCGTCCCTGGCGCAAATAGGCCGAGTTGATGAAGGTATCGTAGTCCAGTCGAATATGATGCTGAATCAACGCCTGGGTCGCTCGCATCCCCCTGCCAGTCAACGTCCGGAATCCTTCGCCCGCCTTGACCTGAAATTCGAGAGTTGCGCCTCTTTTGCGACAGCGGGTGCGGATGATGCGATAGAGCTGCTGATGGCAGCGAAACGTAAAGTCTACATGTGCTTCTAGCTCCCCCATGTGGATGACATCATCGTCAGTGGTGGCTCGACTTTGGCCCCACACCACCCAGGCGATCGCCTCCAACAAGGACGATTTCCCTGCCCCATTCGCACCACACACACACGCAACATGCAGCCCTCCAAAGTCCAGGGTCGCATCTCGATAACTCAAAAAGTTCTTTAGCCGAAGCTGTACCGGAATCATAGAACAGCACTGAGTCTCTGTTCTTCTACTGTATCAGTACAGAAGAACTTTAATACAGGAGAACTTAATTCAGCGTTGCTGCTTTGAGGAATGATTTTTGTAGTGGCGTATGACCGTACGCCACTACCCACAAAATTTCTCTCTGGTTCCCTGCCTCTGGCAGGGAATCGCTGCGGGAGCCTCTGGCTCCAATTTGATGGGAGCCGGAGGCTCTAGCAGGCATTCCCAGCGAGACGCTGGGAACAAGAAATAACGTGACGGTGGGAGGTGCGTGTTGCGCGCCTCCCACCGTCACATTCATACCCAGATCAAAAAATACACCTCCGTTAACGGAGCAACGTTATGGTGAAACAGCTCCCTACCTCAGCTTCACTGCTCACGTCTATGCGTCCGCCGTGTAGCTCAACAATCCGTTTTGCCAGATATAACCCCAGCCCTACCCCTGCATATTGGCGCGTAAATGATCCATCCACCTGGGTAAAGGGTTGAAATAGAGTATCAATGTGTTCTGGAGCAATGCCAATTCCGGTATCTCTCACGCTGATCTGTATCGCCCCTGAAGGGCTGTTCGCTTCATCCTGT
Source organism: Leptolyngbyaceae cyanobacterium (assembly GCA_035285885.1). Taxonomy (GTDB): domain Bacteria; phylum Cyanobacteriota; class Cyanobacteriia; order CAKZMO01; family CAKZMO01; genus JBCCWF01. The sequence goes on from JAYKJC010000083.1 coordinate 1,354, forward strand.
GAAGCAGAAGAGGGAACAGCATCGACCTCCAAGGTAACCCTTCCACCCTCAGGAGTGAACTTAATCGCGTTGTGCAGCAAATTGATCAGCACCTGATGAATTCGTTGACCATCGACCCATAGGGTGCAATCCTCACAATTCAAAATCGTTTTCAGCTGAACTTGCTTTGCAAATACTTCGAGTTCAACGGCTTCGGCACATGATGAGCAAAGCATCCTCACGGATGTTGGTATTCTTTCTAACTCAATGTGCCCCGACTCAATGGTTGCCACATCGAGAATGTCGTCAATCAGTCCTAATAAATTAAACCCACCCCGCTCAATCGCCGTTAAAGCTTTGATTTGACGTTCATTCAGTGAACCGAAAACTTCTTCCTTCAGGCTTTCTGCCATCCCCAAAATAGAATTGAGCGGCGTCCGAAGCTCATGGCTGACATTGGAGAGAAACGCATCTTTCAACTGAGTGACTCGCATCAGCTCATGATGAGCCTGACTCAGCCGAGCCTCCGACTCCTTTCGATCAGAAATATCTACACACGACCCGGTGAATCCGTCAAAGGTGCCATCGGGCAGCCGTCGAGGCATTCCCGTCTCAAGCAGCCACCCATACTTTCCGTCTGCATATTTGATTCGATACTCAAGGGTGTACGGCTGCTGTGTTTGGAATGCCTGCCCATAGACCGCCGCACGTCGAGGGGAGTCTTCAGGATGAATGAGCTGCTTCCAACTTTTCTTGAGCGAATCATCGACGGTCGAACCTGTGAACTGAGACCAGTAGTGATTAAGCAAGATTGTTTCTTGCCGACGATCATCGACCCAAATGAAAATTGGGGCACTATCCGCAACCTGTTGAAAGCGCTCATGACACTCTCGTTCAGCCGCTTCAAACAAATGTTTTCTGAGTTCAAGTTGGGCAACCACCTGACGACCGAGCACCTCTAGCGACTCAATTTGAGTATCGGTTAATTCTCTTGGTGCATAGTCAATGACACAAAGGCTCCCTAATGCATAGCCATCTGAGGTTAACAGGGGCACTCCGGCATAAAACCGAATGTAGGGATATCCAGTGACCAATGAATTGGTTGCAAATCGCTCGTCTTCCAGGGCATTGGGGATGACGAGCGTCTCAGTACTCAAAATGGCACAGTTACAGAAAGCAATATCACGGGGCGTTTCTGAGACATCCAGCCCCACTCTTGATTTGAACCATTGCCGCTCAGTGTCTACTAGAGTCATTAATGCAGTCGGGGTCTGACATATACGAGCGGCCAGTTGAGTCAACTCATCAAATACCTTTTCAGACCCCGTGTCGAGGATGCGGTATCGATAGAGAGCCTGCAATCTTTCAGGTTCGTTATCTGGCAAAGGAAAAGTGAACATGATGGGTTATGCAAGTTTCGCAGCAGATAAGCAGAGATGGGTACTTAGGCACAAACTAAAGATATCCAATCCAGGAAGACTTCATCTATCAGATTATTGCTGATGAGAGACTTGCGGGAACCGAAAATACCAAAAGCCCCTCTCTCCGGGGTTTTGTTCTGGGATTTTGTTTTCTTGCTAATCCCTTAGCGGATCAGCGTTGGCAGGAATGTTGATTTTTGTAAACTCGATGTGCGGCTGGTGTTCTGCCAAGTGGCGGTAGTTGATAGGGAGAGTGGGCTTATCCCGTCGGCGATCGCCCCCTACTCAATGGCGATCGCCCGTCCTCCTTCATTCAAAGACCTGCTCAGTGCTGTGAGAACACGAATCAGGTCAGTGCCTACAACTCCATCAGAATGATGGGCTGGAAACTGGAGTTGAGATCCGCCTCGAACCTGCGCCAGGAAATGAGTACACATCTGATTGAGGGGTTCTGCTGAGTCAACGGCGATCGCCCGGTGACATTGCCCATCAGGAATAAAGGATCGGCCTTCTTGCGTAAAGTGGCCCTTCATCAGCGTCAACGGCTGGTCGTGCTGCATCTCATCAAACACCAGCGTGCCGTCTGACCCCACAAGGCACAAGCGGCGTTGCTTGTCGGGATTTGACCAGCAGAGGTGAAGCGTGGACTGAAATCCGCTGGGATAGGTGAGGGTCGCCCACACCACGTCCGATAATCCATTGGGAAAGAGAGGCGGAAAAGCTGAGTCGGGCTGGAGCCACGTGTGCCCCCAGGCTTGAACCTGGCAGGGGCGATCGCCCAACCAGTGATTGAAGATCGAAATGTCGTGGATGGCTAAGTCCCACAGGGCATCGACATCCGGGCGGACTGGTCCCAAATGAGTTCGGCTGGCGTAGCCATAGCGAGGCGCACCGATGCTGCCGTCTTGCATCACCCCATGTCCCGCAGCGACAGCGGGATGAAACAGATAGGTATGGTCAACCATCAGACATCGCTGTTTTTGCTGGGCCAATGCACACAGGTCTTCGGCTTCTTGAATGTCCAGGGTGATGGGTTTCTCGACCAGCACATGGCAGTCATGGTCGAGGGCTGTGCGAATAATCTCGGTGTGTGTTGAGGCCGGGGTAACGATGACAACCGCTTCGACCCCTTTGGTGGCGATCGCCTCTTGCCACTGGTTGGTGATGATCAGTCCGGGAGGGAAATCAAATCGGTCGGCAGCTCGTTGAAGATTGTCGGGGCAGGTGTCGGCGATCGCCCTGACCGTTGCCTGGGGAAGCTCCAGAAAGTTTCGCAACACATGAGTTCCCCATCGCCCCACCCCGAGGAGATCGATCCCCACTGATTGATTGGCTTGATCAGCCATATCAGCATTCCTCCTTTGACATTCCTCACGGGTTTCCCCCATCACGTTTGAGTGTGGGATTCTGTCAGATTCCTCCGTAGAATGCCCAAGTTATGACCCGATCGCAAACCGATGTTCGCAAACCGATTATCAATGGATTGACATGGACTGATGCGGATCAATTGAACTTTTCTTGAAATGCCTCATAGGCGATCTGGGCAGCGACCTGTTCGGCGGCTTTTTTAGAATGGCCTTTACCTCGTCCCCAACACTGATCGAGAAGCCATACTTCTGCCTCAAACCGTTCGCGATCGCCATGCACCTGGGCAATTTCCGTGGTTCGATATTCTGGAAGTTGTTGATACCGTTCCTGAGTGAGTCCCTGCAATGCGCCCTTGTAGTTCTGGTAAGCGGGATCGCTGCGCACCTCGTCAGTGTGCGTCATGAGATGAGAATCGAGCCAGGGACGAATCAGCGAAAAGGTGTGAGTGCTGAGATACAGGGCTCCCAACACCGCCTCAAAGGCCGCTGCCCGCCGACTTTCTTCTCCCGTGGGGTCTTTCACAGCGCTCGGTGCGATGTTCAAAAATCGGTCGAGTCCATAGCCGTCTGCGATCGTCGAGAGAGTGCGATCGCTCACAAGAATGGAACGAATTGCCGTCAACTCTCCTTCAGAAGCATCCGCAAACTGCTCAAACAGAAATTCTCCAGCCACCAGCCGAATCACCGCATCGCCAACAAACTCAAGCTGTTCGTAGTTGTGTTCAGGAGAATAGCTGGGATGCGTCAGTGCGCGATCGAGCAAATCCCAATTCACTTGAGAATCATGGGTGAGTCCAAGTCGGGCAATAAAAGACTTGAGTTGTTTGGCACGATAGGGGTCACTGAGCATGGAGTACAAGAGTTAGAAGCAGTCGTCGAAACGGTCGTCAATGGCATAGCGGTTAAGTGATAGGAAAGAGCAGGACATAAGCCGGGTTCTGTTCACCCACTGTTAACCAGCAGGGGGCGGTTATCTATCTGGGACGGCTGTTACCAACCGCCTCAAGCGGTACACTTTAGCGGAGCAGGAAAAAAACCAACCCTTGCTCCTTCGACCTTGCTCCCAACCGGGGTTTACCGAGCCAACACCTCTCGATGTTGCTGGTGCGCTCTTACCGCACCTTTGCACCCTTACCTGTGAAGCCCATACAAGCGAGTGCTTCGCACTCGCTTGTATGAAAACTCCCATCGGCGGTATGTTTCTGTGGCACTATCCTCACGGTCACCCGCACTGGGCGTTACCCAGCAAGTCTGGTTTTTCGGGAGCCCGGACTTTCCTCAGGCGTTTACCTGCAACCACCTCGCCTACTCTCTCCTGATCTCAGTCTAATCCAAAAGAAAGTAGTAGTCCTAAACTCCTAAACAAGGATGTGTGGGCGTGTGAGCAGCCCGCACGCCCACACATCCTTGTGAGTTGACCGCCACCCAAAAGTAATGGATTAATTACCAATTAGCAGACTATCCACAGAGGCGACTATGATGATCATATGTAAGACTTCATTGACGATGGGGCAGGCTATTTATCAGTAAAGAGGCCACTCAATCTATAGCGGTTTGCAATCGTGTTAAGCACAACTGTACTTAACCAACGCGCATAGCGCTATATCTATTGAGAATGTACTTCTGAGAATGTATTTCTGTAGGGTGCTGTTAGGCGTAGCCCTAACGCACCTATTGAGAATGTACTTCTGATGTAGGGTGTTGTTAGGCGTAGCCCTAACGCACCACTCACAGGGCTTTGATGCGTTACGCTGAAGCTAACGCATCCTACAATAATCAAGTCTTCTCACTTGTCGTAAGAAGAACAAACCAACTGACGTTATTTGATCGCAGGCAACACGGCTCCCAATGGCACCGAAAAAGGCTCAACAACAGGCTCAATCCAGTAAAACTTCCTCTTCCAAACCATCGACTCCATCTAAAAAAGCAGCTCAGTTGAGCGCAGATTCGTTCCCGATTGACTTCCCGTCTCTCTCAGGGGCAGACATTCGGACGACGTTTTTGAAGTTTTACGAGGCTCGCCAGCACAAGATTTTGCCGAGTGCGTCGCTGGTGCCAGAAGACCCCACCGTCTTGTTGACGATTGCGGGAATGCTACCCTTCAAGCCCATTTTCTTGGGGCAGCGGAAAGCAGAGGTTGATCGCGCAACCACGTCTCAGAAATGCATTCGCACCAACGATATTGAGAATGTGGGGCGCACGAAGCGACATCATACGTTCTTCGAGATGTTGGGCAACTTTTCCTTTGGCGATTATTTCAAGAAAGAGGCGATCGCCTGGGCCTGGGAACTCTCCACCGAAGTCTTTAAGCTGCCCGCTGAACGGCTTGTGGTCAGTGTCTTTCGAGAAGACGACGATGCCTTTGCCATCTGGCGCGATGAGATTGGCATCCCGGCTCACCGCATCCAGCGCATGGACGAAGCGGATAACTTCTGGGCCTCTGGGCCAACGGGTCCCTGTGGGCCTTGTTCAGAAATCTACTACGACTTCCATCCCGAACGGGGCGACGAGAACCTCGACCTGGAAGACGACACTCGCTTCATCGAGTTCTACAACCTCGTCTTCATGCAGTACAACCGAGACGCCGAGGGCAACCTCGCACCCCTGGCGAACCAAAATATTGACACCGGCATGGGGCTGGAGCGCATGGCGCAAATTCTCCAGCGGGTTCCAAACAATTACGAAACGGATCTGATCTTTCCGATCATTGAGTGTGCTGCGAAAATTGCGGGAATCACGTATGGCAAAGCCGATGAGAAAACGAAAGTCTCGCTCAAGGTGATTGGCGACCATGTCCGTTCGGTGACCCATCTCATTGCGGACGGGGTGCGGGTTTCCAATACGGATCGGGGCTATGTGTTGCGGCGACTGATTCGTCGAGTGGTGCGTCATGGGCGACTGTTGGGCATCGACAAGCCGTTTACCTCTGAGGTGGCAGAAAGTGCGATCGCCCTCATGGAAGACGCTTACCCCAACCTCAGGGAAAGCGAAACCGTCATCAAAACAGAGTTGGAACGAGAAGAGAAGCGCTTCCTCGAAACTCTGGAACGGGGTGAAAAACTGCTGGATGACTTTCTGGCAAAGAAGCCCAAGCAAATTGCTGGAGTCGATGCGTTCACGCTGTATGACACCTACGGCTTTCCGCTGGAGCTGACTCAGGAAATTGCAGAAGAGCAGGGCATCACCGTTGATGTTCAGGGCTTTGAAACGGAGATGGAGAAGCAGCGTGAGCGGGCTCGTGATGCCCACGAAACCATCGACCTCACCGTGCAAGGCAGTCTGGACAAACTCGCTGAGCATGTCCACAGTACCGAGTTTTTGGGCTATGCCGCCCCTCAGTCAACAGCAAAAATTGAGGCTCTGCTCGTCAATGGAGAAGCGGTGGACTCGGCTGAGGCGGGAACTGAGGTGCAGATTATTCTCAACCAGACGCCCTTCTACGCAGAATCGGGGGGGCAAATTGGCGATCGCGGCTACCTGTCCGGCGACGATTCCTTAATTCGCATCCACGATGTGCAGAAAGAATCGGATTTCTTCGTCCACATCGGTCGCATTGAACGAGGCACGGTGACATCGGGCGAGACCATCACCGCTCAGATTGATCGCGCCTGTCGGCGTCGGGCTCAGGCCAACCACAGCGCGACTCACCTCCTCCAGGCAGCGCTCAAGAAACTGGTCGATCCAGAGATTTCCCAGGCAGGATCGCTCGTGGCGTTCGATCGCCTCCGATTTGACATCAACTGTCCCCGTGCCATTACCCCAGAGGAACTGGAGCAGGTCGAAGAACAGGTCAACACCTGGATTGCCGAAGCCCACGAAGCCGATATAACTGTCATGGCCATTGAGGAGGCGAAAGCCAAAGGTGCGGTTGCCATGTTTGGCGAAAAATATGGCGATGAGGTTCGGGTCATCGATTTTTCAGGCGTCTCGATGGAGTTGTGCGGGGGCACGCATGTGCGAAACACGGCAGAAATTGGAGCCTTCAAAATTATCTCTGAAACGGGCATTTCCGCTGGCGTACGCCGCATTGAGGCGGTGGCAGGTCCGGCCATCCTGGATTACCTGAAGGTGCGCGATGCAGTGGTGAAAGAATTGGGCGATCGCTTTAAAGTGAAGCCGGAAGAAGTCGTCGCTCGGGTTACTGCTCTGCAAACGGAACTCAAAGACACCCAAAAACAGCTTGAAGCCGCGAAAGGGGAGTTGGCGATCGCCAAGTCCGATCAACTGGTGGGCGAGGCAGAAGCCGTCGGCAATTACACGCTTTTGATTGCCAACCTGGGAGATCTTGATGCCAAATCCCTGCAAACCGCAGCCGAACGCCTCCAGCAAAAACTGGGTGATGCCGCTGCTGTGGTCTTGGGTTCTATTCCAGCTGCAGATAAGGTCAGCTTAGTCGCTGCATTTGGCCCCACGGTCAACAAAGAAGCCAAGCTGCAAGCGGGTAAGTTTATTGGCGGCATCGCCAAAATTTGTGGCGGTGGCGGTGGCGGTCGCCCTAATCTGGCCCAGGCCGGGGGGCGCGATACAAGCAAATTGTCCGAAGCTCTGGATACAGCCCGTGACAAATTAACCGCCGCGCTTTCCTAAATAATGTATGAGATGTGAGATGTGAGAGGGAGAGCGGACTCAGTCCACTCTCCCTCTCATTTCAGAATTAAGCTGGCGACAGCAATTTCCGGTGTTGCTGATTCGAGGCATGATTTTCGTAGGGGACGTACCTGTCCGCCTGACACATCTTATTTCGTAGTCAAATATTTTGGTGATGTAGGTTGCGGTTGAGCTTGCGAAACCCAACACAGTCAGATTTTAACGGCAGTGTTGGGTTTTCTGACGTCAACCACACCCTATGATTTCTGGTCATTTCAGGAGATTTGTCAGGCCATCAGGGGAACGTACAGTCGGATGCCCCCGATGGTCTGTTAGGTGTGGATCACAAATGTTTGATTCATCTCCAAATTTAGCAGCGCCATATTTCCGAAGATAGAGATGATTTATGGGTAAAAAGATTACGCTTATTTATTAGCATCGTTTTGCGTCGTTTCGCCAGGACATTGAACGTGTATGGATGCCTATTTGGGGCAGTCTGCACAAGTCTAAGCCCGTAGAACTTGTCGATGAAGGCTACACTGGCCTCTTCCTTAAAATCCTCCACTGTTTTGAAACGCCTTTGAATTCAAACTGAAGGCTATTACTCTAACTAGTCGTCTGATCCAACAAGCGAGAAAAAGGTTTTTGCTTCTTAATTTTTCATTTCTTCTCCTTACATTCTTATATTCAGCTAATTTTCATTCAACTAATTCTGATGCGAAAACAATCGATTAAAATTATGAACAGTCAAAAAACATTATGAGAAAAGACGCACAAACAAAACGATCGCACGTACAGATATTAAGTGTGATAGCAATAATATGTGCCACTGTCTTCCTGATTGGTAGCCTAATCTACCTTGTGCTAGAAGCATTCTCTCAAGGTTTTACAGCTGGGGTTAGAAGCTTAATTGCCTGCATTCTACCCGGCATCATTATGGTTTTCATCTCCTCTTTCACCCCGCTTCTAAAATTGAAAGTGCACAATCGCAACTTCAATCTTTTTGTTGTGTATGCTTTATGGACGGTATTAGTTCTCATCCTTTGGGCCAGCACAGACGTGCAAGGAGTTCCCCTGGTCGAGGTTTTGCTATCGCTCACATCGGCATCTATTTTGAGAAGAGTGGGCAAGAGTCATAAAGATAAAAAGTTGACTTCGTGTTGCTATGGAGTGTTGACTGGGCTACTTGGATATATCTGCATTTTTGGTTTTTCAATTTAGGAGAATGAAGTCGAAGGTGCAGTCAATCTTATTAGTCAATGTCATTTTCTTCCCTTTACGCTGCTCTATCTTCCGGTAGACGCCACATTTTCCGCCGTAGCATATTATTCATTCGTACTGTGTGAGCGCACTTATGACACTGATTGAACTGCTCCTGCTTTTGGTGATTGCTGCGATTTGTGGTGGATTAGGGCAATCGTTAGTTGGCTATTCGACGGGGGGATGCCTGGTCTCGATTTTTCTGGGCATCGTCGGTGCTTACTTGGGCACATGGATTGCTCGGGAACTGGGGCTTCCCATTCTTCTGCCCATCACTATCGGAGGAAACTCTTTCCCGATCATCTGGGCAGTGATCGGTTCTGCAATTGCAGCGGCGATCGCCGGATTCATTAATAAGTCTTTGCAAACCAGGCGTCGTCGCTAAACGTATTGTTGCTGACGAGCAATTAGTTTGCTTTTTCAAGGGCGTCTGGCTTATGTGCGGCTTGGTTCCCGGTCTTCTCGCTCTCGACTAAGTATTGAGGCTCGTCAGCCGAAGCTCTGACTTGATGACCCTTGATATGAGTATCAGACGTTAATTTCTTGACAACCTTACCTTGAGTTTTACCCTGGGCAGTGTTCCACTGAACGGTATCACCAGAATGAAATTCCTGAGCAGAATTCTGTTTATTCGACGAGTTTTTGTCGTTTGACGATGCCATATCTAAGCTCTCCGATTAATGTCCTGATATTTGCGTTGTGTTACTGGATTGTCGCCAGTCTGATTACAAGCCCGTGTGAGTAGATCAGAAAGGATGAGCTTCGCACATTGCTGTCTACCCCCTTACCAGTCACACTGACACATTGAGCTTGCAAATGGACGAAAGAATCCACGTTTACTAAGTTATGCAGAAGCACAGGGGTTGACATCTTTCCTTATGTAGATAGTCATAGCTTCACGAACTGATACACTTCTGAAAAAGGATAAAATTGATTTCGTCATAGGCTGGATCAATCCATATAATGAAGGTTCGCTTTTTCTCACGCGATTTTCTTACCCTTTCGTTTGAGTCCTATTCGTTTGAGCCCTATGAGAAACGAATGAATGGCATTTTCCCAAGAATGTTGCTTCGATGATGATGTTATTCCTTTGCTCAGGCAGAAAGTATATTCTCGATTCCTATGCATGTTTTGATCTCCTCAGCCCGTTTCTCTCTTTGCCGGATGACTTCTTTTTTTCGGATAAATAGACGAACGAATAAACGTCGAGTGGCTGTTGCGATCGCCCTCTGCATCACTCTCTTTATTTCATTTCCCACCCTTACAGGTGCTCAAGAGGTTGATCCAAGTCTGGTGGAACAGGAAGCGGCGACAACACCTGCCAACACGTCTGATGCAGCCGATAGTAGCTTTTATTTTGCTGATGTACTTGTGCGCGATCGCCCAATTTTTGAAGTGGGCGGACTCGCGGATATTGATGCGCGATCCCGCGCTGCGATTATCAATCGCCGTATTTCTAGCGTGCTGTCCAATCCAAACCAGCCCAATGAGATGACGGTAGAGTTCAATAGCTCACAGCAGCTCGCAACGCTCAAAGTCAATAACCGTGTGATTATGACCGTGACTCAACAAGATGCCGATGATTTCGGCACCACGGTCGAGCGGTTGGCCGAGCGATGGGCCGATCAGCTCAACGAAGCATTTGATAAGCCTCCCTTAATCATTGATGTTACTCAACGCCTGGGGGCAACGATCCGCCAACTGGCTCGCGATGCGATTGATAAGCTTCCTGCCCTGTTGGGTGCGTGTATTGTTATCTTAATTACCTGGGGTGCGGCGGGCAGTGTGCGGTATGCGGCGTTTAACTGGGCTCAGCGGACAGAGGGCGATCGCAGCACTGAAGTTCTGATTGGGCGTCTGGGATATGGGGCCGTATGGATCTTTGGTTCTGTGATTGCCCTGAGCCTACTCGGACTTGAACTCGGGGCATTGCTCGGAGCATTTGGGCTCACCAGTGTAGCCATTGGTTTTAGTCTCAAAGACGTTCTCAGCAACTATATTTCGGGCGTTATCTTACTGGCCGCTCGCCCTTTCCGCATTGGAGACCAGGTGGTGATAGAGGGCTATGAAGGAACCATTACCCAGATTCAGCTTCGTGCAACTACCCTTCGTACGTATGATGGACGGATTATTTATCTGCCTAATCAAGAGGTTTTTCAGGCCAACATTACCAATAACACCGCTTCGCCCTACCTCCGTAGCTCGATTATTGTGGGCATCGACTACGATGCCAATATTTCCTATGCGAGACAAAAGCTCACGAGTGCCGTGAGAGACGTGCAAGGAGTTTCCTCCGAGCACCCCATTGATGTCCTCGTTCAGGAACTTTCTGCAAGTACGGTAAACCTGGAAATTAGGTTTTGGGTGGATTCTCACCGAGGGGAGTTTCTAGAGACCAGCTCAGCCGCAGCCCAGGTAATTAAAGAAACACTCCAGACTGCCGGAGTCGAGATGCCGACGGATATTTACACGCTACAGTTTCGTAACAGCCCTAACTTGAACTTAAATTCTTCAAAATCATCGCAGGAAGAGCAACCTCATTCGAGTGAATGAAGAATTGGCGTGAACGTAAGATCCCCAAACTCCACAGGAAAGGGGCTATATGTGTGTAGCGTTCTCTAATTTCTGGTTCCCTGACTCTGGCAGGGAGCCGTTGCGGGAGCCTCTGGCTCCAATTTGAATGGGAACCGGAGGCTCTAGCGGTCATTCCCAGCGAGATGCTTGGAACAAGGAATACGCTAAACAAGTACGAGGGATGACTCTCTCTTGTGGAGTTTAGGAGATTTCTAGGAATGAATCTACCCGTTGATTTGGGCTTTCTCCCTTAGGGAGACGCTAAGCGAACGACTTCGCTCAGCCCACAGGTCGTGAGCGTTGAGCGAAGTCGTTC
>JAYKJC010000084.1:0-5683 GCA_035285885.1 Leptolyngbyaceae cyanobacterium
AATCGACGACAGAATCTTCGTAACCTCTACCGTGGGCTAAACCACCCTGAGCCACCAACTGAATCTCGCCACTCTCTGTTTTCGTCCATCCTTCTGCTTCAATCGGGGCGATCGCCCCTCGATCATGAGTCGCCTCTTGGTGATGGACAAGTTGCGTATCTGACTCTGTTATCCTACTCAACGCATCATGAGGTGCGTTCGAAGGAGTTGCATTTAGATTGTCCGCATTCGCAAGGCTTTCAGCCAACCGCCAATCTTGCCATACCATCGGGCTCCGTAACACCTGGCTCGGATCGGCGGGTAACCCCCCTCGACCTGTCAACACAAGCTCATTGCCCCTAAATTGTTCACATGCAGCCACAACTTCCTCAGGATTAACGATGACGCGTTCCGGGAAGTTCTCAGGAAACGTCTCGATCTCAGCCGCATTGATTTCTACAACACCGTTAAATTCTGAGCCCAATTCAGAGGTCGCAGTCACATCATTGCCAGGGGTTAATTCTTCGCGAAACTCAAGACCAACAATGAAGTCGGCATTGATCAGGATTCGTCCACCAAAACTATCTTCTGCATTGGCCGTAATGTCACTGTTCTCAAATCCGCTCAGCCATCCCGTATTGATCGTAATATTCCCGCCCGGTTCTTGCCCTTGAGAGTTGGTAGAAATTAAACTCCGATCGAGCATCGATACATTATCAGATTGAATGGTAATGTTTCCTCGTCCTCCAGTAGATGTTGAAGCGGTAATTCTCCCTTGATTAAGTAAGTCGATGTCGGTAACGGTAATTTGAATGTCACCAGCCGGGCCTTGCCCAATTCCTGACAGGTCACCACTGCTGGGAAAGTTACTGGCACTGATGACGGCTCCGTTTTCGATAGTGAGGCGATCGCCCCTCACCTGAATATCCCCCCCAGCCCCGGTGCCTATAATTGCACTCGCAAATAACCCACTCCGCCCAATGGCACTAGAACCAGAGAGCAAAATATCGTGAGCATCAACTCTTAGTAATCCTGCATCACTCGCTCCTTGAGTTCCAGCCGCGATCTGGGCACCTTCAAGTACGTGTAACAACTCGGCCTCTATTGAAAGAACGCCACCCGCACCACTAGCACCCGAATTCACCGCAGCAAATAGCCCTGTAAGGTTGGCATCGGTACCTACAAGATAAATTTCCTGGGCATGAATCTCTAGATTTCCTGCATCACCAGTATTAAACGTAGAAGCCGATATCGTTGCACCCTCGGAGACTCGCAATACATCTGTCCGGATACTCAAATCCCCTCCAGCTCCGCTACCATCAAGTGTTTGAGCAAAAAGACCACTGGGATTGCCCCCTGGAGAGCGTCCTGAAATATCAATGGTTCGAGCAGTGATTTCTAAATCTCCCGCATCGCCATTGCCAAACGTATTTGATAAAACAGTTGCTCCCCCTGAGACAAAGAGACGATCTGTATTCAGTATTAAATCTCCTGCAGTGCCGGACCCATCAGGCTGCACAGAGGTCAAAATTGAACTCGCACCCAAAAATGCTGCACCAGCGAACACATCAACCGTATCAGCATGAATGGTTAGTGTGCCTGAATTTCCCTGAGTGAAGGTGCTGGCTGACAGTTCTCCCCCCCCTGTCACTGATAAATATCCAGTGTCAATCGATAGTGCCCCACCATCACCCTCGCCATACACATCAGCAACAACTCCACTGGAAAGAAATAACTCAGGGATTCCTCCCCGCACTCTAAGACTATGAGATGCATCAACACTTAAATCCCCTGCACTGCCCAACCCCAAATTGTTCGTTGAGATAATGCCTCCGTCCACCACACGAATCCTCGGTGCTCGGACAGTCAGTGTTCCACCTGTTCCTGTCGCATTTGTTTCAAGCCCTGAGATCACACTACTCGGGAATAGAGGAATCGATTCTTCTCCTGAAATCTCCGATAAAAACCCTGTAACAGTAATCTTTTCCTCTGCCCTCAATAATGTTTGTCCCCCGCTATCATTCCCCTGCGTATTGGCAAGAATTGCTGACCCACCCCTGACTTGAATGTGGCGACCTTGTAGTTGAATCGCCCCACTTCCAGAACTACTCACATCAATCGATGATGCTTGAGAGAGGCGAATATCTTGGAACTGAGCCACATCTCGATAGTCAAATCGCCATCCCAATGCAGATTCTGCTAGACGAACCCTCTCATTCACATTTAAGCTTCCCACCTCAATGCGACCACCAGGAGCTGAGAGATTTCCACCTTCAAGCGTGACACTGTTCCCGACCAGAGCCAGAGTTTCTCCAGAATTCACCTGTAGCCCGACAGATTGGCGACTCCGATCGATGACAAAATTATCTGCATCAAAACTCAGGTTATGTCCCGTTCCCTGAACGATGATGTCACCTGAACTAGCCCCCAATTGCAATCCGACAGGCACACTCACCGTTAGCAACGGTGATGTAGATGGATTACGGGCACTAAACACTGTACCGTCTGCGAAATCGATTCGGTCAGCGGTGCTAGCCACAAAGGAACCTCCAATATTGAGGCGTGCATTGGGGCCAAAGGTAATACCATTAGGGTTAATCAAGAATAAATCTGCACGACCATTAGCCCGAATCAATCCATCAATAGCAGAGCGATCGCCCCCAGTGACCCGCGCAATAATTCGGTCAATGGTCAACACTTGATCAAAGAATGCCGTATCGTCTTCGGCTAGCGAGAATTCTTCAAAACTATGGAACAAATTCCCGCCCCGTGTAACACCACCCGTGATTTCATGGACTGTACCCGTTTGATTGACAACAGACGGATTAGACAATGTGTTGTCTGGAATAATCTGAGCTATTACCGGATCTCCGCTCCCAACCAGCAGACAAGCACTCATCAGTATTGCTTTCCGGGTGGCTTCAGAAAAGGACTCTAGCTCTAACATCAGTATGTCTCGTATTCTCAAATACATCGTTGCAATCGGTTGAGTCATCGTTATCGCTCAAGAATAAAGAACAAAAACGCATTAAAACGCATTGAATGAAGAGCTAAAAACAGAACAAAGTCTCGGACAAGATAAAAGGCTTCACAAGCTAGCATCACGACCATCGTGGACAACTATTCGTAGGGTTCCCACATTCAGTTGCCTATGACGATTTTCGTTTTAAAGTTCCTTAATGTAGGAAAGAGATATCACGCTGTGTGGAGTCGATCAGTCGGTCGAGTTGGGATGTTTTTGTGCTTAACGAATTGCAAACCGATATCAACCAACACGTGATGTCTTGATTCTCTCCATATTCTTCTCTAAAAAACAACATTGACCGAGAAAATGCGTATTTTCACGGTCACATCTCGTTGAATATACTGAGATCTAATTTGAGTTTTATGCCTGGAATTTAAAGAAACTCTCTTATTTCTGGATTTTCTATTCAGAAAATTTACCTCACAACCCAAAGATAAGCCATAGCATCAGAAGTGAAGTTATTTTTGATACTTCAAACCAAGGCTGGGAAATTCTCATTTTTATGGATACATGCCAGGCCCTATGCCTTAGGTTTTGAGATGGCACGAGCAAAAAGCTTGTAACAATCCATGCTCTGCAATACCCAGATGAAATATTTTCATTCAAATCTCAATCTTGCTGATTGAGGTGTTGGACCTCATTCGTACTTACTCACAGTCACACTATCCTCCTGAAACAAGACATGGTTACCTTTAACTTTAGTTACCAATCTCAAAGCAATGATACTGAATCAGTGCCTCTTGCGCATATGATTGCGTTTGAAACAGCGGGCTACATTTGGAGCCAGTATCTCACTGATGATATTGAGGTCAATGTTCATATTGGCATTTCCAGTGATTTGCCAGAAAACGTGATTGGAGGAGCGCTGCCGGGTATCGCTGCTGATCAGTCTTACACCACGTTCCAGCAAAGCCTTGCCAATGATACGGTTCTTTCAGCCAATGACCAAAAGGCGATCGCCAACTTACCTGAAGAGTTGTTTGGGTACTATGCCTTTCTGTCAGGTGGCAATATGGTTGCAAGCAATAAGCTTGATTTAACCCGTGCAAATGCGAAAGCAATCAACTTGGTACCGGGTCAAAATAGCAATCTGGATGGCTTGATTCTAATGAGCGACCTGAGTAATCTAGTCATCAACTCAGTTGCCGTCAATCAAGATGACAACCCTGACAACGATATTGTGTGGGACTATCGCCAAACAGCAAATCCGCTCAACAACAGCCTTGATCTCTTGGGAGTCGCCCTCCATGAATTGGGCCATATCCTGGGCTTTGTGAGTGGCGTCGATACTCGAAATATCAATATTGACAGCACAGAGCAGGCGTGGCAAGAAACGACTCTCCTATACGGAGATCCAAATACCCTGGACAGTGGCACATCTGGCTCTTCTGCTCCTCCGGTACCCGGTGCTGCAGCAGCAGACAATCGCGTCATGGCATTGGATATGTTTCGTTATTCTTCCAATAGTTCTAACTGGGTATCAAATTTCATGCACCGGGTGGCAACTTTTGTTGTTGGGAATCGGTTGATTGATCTATCGACTGGTGGTGACCCCTACTTTTCCTTAAACAAAGGCATCGATAACCTTGCCAACTTTTCATCTGGGGAATACGGAGATGGATATCAAGCAAGCCACTGGCAACAGCAAGATCCATCTTTGGGAATTATGAACCCAACCCTGTCACTAGAGATGCGCAATGATATTTCTGCTCTCGACTTAGTGGCATTTGACGCTCTTGGCTTAGACATCAGTGGCAATGGTATTAATACAAACATCACCCTACAAACCCTAGAACAACAAGCTAAGCAACATCTGGCAAATGAATTGGGCAAAACGGTGAGCTGGTTAGAGGCTAATCCTGATGAGGCGATCGCCCTTTTATCTCAAGATCGAACTGATGATGTCGAACAGATGATTGACGACAGCGTTATTTATGCAGGTAAGAAGAAAAATGGTGGTAGTGATGGCTCCTGGCTAGAGTTTTGGCAACAGATTCAAGACATCTTAGCTCAAGAAGGCAGCTTTGCCAGTCTTGATATTAATCCATCAAGCACCAGTCCTGACGATAAGGTTTTTTCCCTTGACCGTGGTCTGTACTCTACTGAGAGCAAACGTAAATGGGGCGGAGAGGATGGTGCCTGGAACATTGGACAAAGCCCAATAGATGGGTTATCCCAGGATTTAGTATCCAATCACAGTGTTTGGGCTCCAAAAGTGATGAAAGGCGGCAAAGCCAATGATGACCTCTCAGGCAGCAGTGCGCAAGACTGGCTCAGTGGAGGCCAGGGCAACGACCATATTAGAGGTAAAAAGGGTGACGATTTGCTCAGAGGCGGCAATCATCGGGATGTGCTGCGCGGAGGGGCGGGAGCCGACATCTTCGTTGTCCAAGATAAGCATGGCTTCGATGTCGTGCGAGATTTCACTGATGGCGAAGATAGGCTTAAGCTCAGTGGTCAGCTCTCCTTGGGTCAATTAACCTTTACTCAAAAAGGTGACCATACCTTGATTGAGAAAGACAACAGTTTACTCATGGTGCTACGAAACGTGACAGTTGAAGCGGTAACCTCTGCTGATTTTGTCTAATTCATTCCATAGTTCAAGGAACGGTGTTGCTGAATTTGGGGATGAATCAGACATTTTTGGATTTACAAATGACCGACTGTAGGGGCGTATGG
>JAYKJC010000085.1:0-2610 GCA_035285885.1 Leptolyngbyaceae cyanobacterium
TGGAGAACGGTCACCGTCTGAGCAGTGGGGTCAACAATCCAATATTCTGGAATATGACGCCCAGCGTATTCTGTGCGCTTGTAGCGATAATCTCGGTTCTCCTGCTTAGGACTGACGACCTCAACCACCAAGGCAGGAGGCGGCATGTCATGGGTAATCAAGCGCTGACGTGCGCCTTCCAGGGCGATCGCCGCTTCTTCTGAAAGCACCATCAGATCAGGTTGCCGTGCTGTTGCGAGTTTTCCGCTGACGGCAATTTGCGCCTTCATGCTGAGCCAATCGTGAGGAACACCCAGCTTAAGAAAGTAGGCATACAGAAATGAGGCAATTCGATCGTGTAAGTCGCTTTCAGGGGGCATTTCAACCAACTCTCCCTCGACTAGTTCATAGCGAGTATCGGTGACATTTGTAATGTTGAGGTAGTCCTCCAGGGTCATTGGAGTGGTGGCGATCGCCCTATCTCTCTTTTCCATATCCGCCACCTCCTGGGGTTTCAATCACTAAAGTATCACCAGCCTTCAGTTCTGAGGTTGCTGTACTCTCCAGGTCTTCTTCAGAACCGTCTGAGCGCTGAACCCAGTTTTTCCCTGGCAATCCCGGCTCTCCTCCGGCAAGGCCAAAGGTCGGAACCTGCCGATGATTCGACAAAACAGCAGCCGTCATGGCTTCTCTAAATTGAATGCGCCGAATCACGCCGTTGCCACCGGGATGATTTCCCTTGCCGCCGCTGTTGGGGCGGATACCAAAATGGGTGAGTAAGACTGGGAATCGCCACTCCAGCACTTCTGGGTCGGTGAGGCGAGAATTCGTCATGTGGGTGTGAACCGCATCGGTGCCGTCAAAATCCGCTCCAGCCCCTGAACCGCCACAGATGGTTTCGTAATATTGATAGCGTTCATTGCCAAAAGTAAGATTGTTCATCGTGCCTTGAGAGGCCGCCATGACGCCGAGGGCGAGATAGAGACAGTTGGCGATCGCCTGAGACGTTTCCACATTTCCTGCCACCACCGCAGCGGGATACCTGGGGTTCAGCATGGAGCCTTCTGGAATGAGGATCTCCAGGGGCTTGAGGCAACCATCATTGAGCGGAATCGCATCATCCACCAGCGTCCGGAAAACGTACAGCACCACGGCTTTGCACACAGCGACAGGCGCGTTGAAGTTGTTGGGCTGCTGGGGTGAGGTGCCTGCAAAGTCGATGCGGGCGCTGCGGGTTTCGGCGTTGGTCGTGATGGTGACCTGAATCTGACTGCCGTTGTCCAGGGGATAGGTAAAACTGCCGTTTTTGAGGGTGGCGATCGCCCGTCTCACCGATTCTTCAGCGTTGTCTTGGACGTGCTGCATATAGGCTTGCACCGTCGCCAGACCGTAATGGGTCACCATCTTACTCAGTTCTTGGGCACCTTTCTCATTGGCCGCAATTTGCGCCTGCAAGTCGGCCAGATTCTGCTCAACATTCCGCACGGGGTAGGAGCCAGAAGTCAGCCGTTCTCGAATGGCGGTTTCCTGAAAGTCTCCCTGATCCACAAGCTGCACATTATCGATCAGAATGCCTTCTTCTTCGACAGAGGTGCTGGTGGGCGGCATAGAACCGGGCGTGATGCCACCAATATCGGCATGGTGTCCGCGTGAGGCGACGTAGAATAAGGGTTTGACTTGTGGTAGGGGCACGGCATGCCGTGCCCCTACGCCACCATCAGCATCGTCAATAAATACGGGGGTGATGACTGTGACATCGGGCAGGTGAGTTCCGCCGTTGTAGGGATTGTTGAGCACATACACATCGCCGGGGTTGAGGGCGTCGCCTTTCTCGGTGATGAGAGACTGGACGCTTTCGCCCATAGACCCCAAATGCACGGGGATATGGGGAGCGTTGGCAACTAATTGTCCATGTTGATCGAATATGGCGCAGGAGAAGTCGAGCCTTTCTTTGATGTTGACGGAATAGCTCGTGTTTTGCAGCGTAAAGCCCATCTGTTCGGCGATCGCCATGAATAAGTTATTGAAAATTTCGAGCAGAACAGGGTCAGGAGATGGCGAGGATGAAGCTGTAGAAGAATCAATTTTCTCCCTTCTCCCTTTTCCCTCTTCTCTCTTCCCTCTTCCCTCTTCCCTTTTGAGACTGAGTGCATTCGTCTCGGTCAACGTGGCGTGCCAACCGGGTTCAATCACGTTGGTTCCGGTCATCTCGATGATGATGGCGGGGCCAATGATGGGGGTGTCTGGGGCGAGGGAGTCTCGATGGTAGACGGGGGTATCGTGCCACGCATCGGCGGTGTAGACCTGGACAGTGGCGATCGCCTCATGGTTCCGATTCGTTGGGCTGACGGTCGGTTCTGACGGCAGGGGCATAGAGCCAATGGCTTCGACCGATGCGGTGCTAATCACCAGTGGTTTTCCGTCCATGACAAAGCCGTAGCGCTGTCGGTAGCTGGCTTCAAAGGCAGACATCATCGCCTCAAGGGAGTCGAAGGGAACCCGCAGGGAGGAGTCGGTGCCCTCGTAGCGGAGGTAGAGCGATCGCTGCACACGAATACGGGCATCAGCAACGCCCTGGGCTGCCACTTCGGCTTGACTGTCGCGGGCAAGAACTTCCAGGTCGGGCGTGAC
>JAYKJC010000086.1:0-10491 GCA_035285885.1 Leptolyngbyaceae cyanobacterium
TTGCGACGCATCAAAACACAAGTCATGATTGCCATCAAAGCAGCGTGCGATCGCACAGGCATTAACATTCCATATCCTATCCGTACGGTTTACTGGTTTGATCAAGAGAAATTTGACGATCATCAACTCCCAGCCTCATCTGAGCATTAACATAGACAGACACTAGGGCGTGTTTTAAAACTAGCTGAAAGGGTTGTTTTTTCGTGCGCAAAGCGCACGAAAAAACAACTTTTAAAACAGACCCTAGGTCTTTCAGGTCTGAAATTTTGCGGGCTGCATCTTATGAACTGCATCTTATAAACTGCATCATACGGACTTGCACCATACGGACTTGCACCATGAACTGGAGCCTATGTCATGACTCATCACCCCGAGAAGGACGATCAATCCATGTCTTCCCACCCCGACGATTTCCCAAGTGAAGCTGACGCTTCAAAATCTAAGAAGAAGAAGTCTGAAAAGAAGAAAAAGAAGAAGGCGAAGCTTAAGCGGTCGGAACGAAGAGTTTTTCATTACATCTCTGAATCTGAAGGCAGTTCCAAACTGTCGAAGAAAGCGTATGAAGAAGAACTGGCTCACTTACAGTTAGAGCTGGTGAAGATGCAGTATTGGGTGAAGCATACGGGTGCCCGCATTGTGATTATCTTTGAAGGTCGGGATGCGGCTGGAAAAGGGGGCACGATTAAGCGCATTACAGAACCGCTCAATCCTCGTGGATGCCGAATTGTGGCTTTGGGAACGCCGAGCGATCGCGAAAAAACGGAGTGGTATTTCCAGAGATATGTCGCCCATCTCCCCGCAGCGGGCGAAATTGTTTGTTTTGACCGCAGTTGGTATAACCGGGCAGGGGTTGAGCATGTGATGGGCTTCTGCACCGAGGAGCAGTACAGAGAATTTATGGACACCTGCCCGCAGTTTGAACGGATGCTGGTGCGATCGGGGATTATTCTGCTGAAATATTGGTTTTCGGTGAGTGATGTTGAGCAGGAGCGTCGGTTTCAGTCCCGCACGACTGATCCGGCTCGGCGGTGGAAACTCAGCCCCATGGATTTAGAGTCGCGCGATCGCTGGGTCGAGTATTCTCAAGCGAAGGACGAAATGTTTGCCCATACCAACATTCCTGAGGCTCCCTGGTTTACCGTCAATGCCGATGATAAAAAGCGGGCGCGACTGAATTGCATCAGTCACATTCTCAGCAAGATTCCTTATGTGGATATGACGCCCGACCCGCTAGAGCTTCCTCCCCGCAAGCCTGCGCCCAAGGATTATGAGCGTCCTCCAATTAACGAACAGTTCTTTGTGCCCGAAATTTACTAGCTCAGGCTGCTGTGACTCAACAATTGCTTGAACTGTGCATCGGAGAAGTGCTCAATTCTCAGATGCTCAATTCTCAAATGTTCAATCCTCGGATGTTCAATTCTCAACGGTGAGACTCTTTCATCTGGGGTTTTGAGCAATATCTAGTGTTTTTTTGAGAGGTGGCGTGCTGTGCCTGCCACCTCTCCCAAAAATGCTTAAGTTCTAATTTTCTAAGATGAGAACTTTGTAGGCATCGGTACAATAAAAAACTGCGCCTAGCTTTATGGTTTCTCGATATAGTTCAAAGATTGAACTACTCCATATGTGGCGTTACCCACTATTTCTACTACAACCGTTACAGTCAATCGAGAGATTTTTATTCTCAATCATTTCTTCTTTGCCTGACCAATGGCTGGATGTGAATAACGTGTAGCGCCATTCTTTCAACACTTCTGTGCTGAGGGACTTGCGAGAACATGCAAGAACATAAAATATTCAGGAACCCTGAGAGAGGGGCGGCGGGCTTCACTTGTCGCCCCTTTCCTATCGGGTTTTGGATGGGATTTTGAGAACGGTGCCACCCCCCGTTAGAGTCAGAGCATTTGTATATTTGCTATCTATTTGTGTCGCTCACCTTACAGTACTATCTGTGAGTTTAGTCTTGCGGGTTTATCCATGAACCAAGATTAATCGTCGATTTTGACAACCTACATGTACTCACCTGTAAATCAAAACCATGTTGAGAACAGAGTCATCCCATCGGAAAAACTCCCGTTCTCAGCCTAGAGAGGTTTATCACGGCCAGCGCATTGTAGTCGGTAGTGCCTTTGCAACAGAATACGTTTCATTGACTAGGTAGGAAATTATGAGCAGAAATGACGCCCGAACTCAGGCAATTTATCAGATCGTAAATCGAGAACCGATGCCTCCGAAACCTCCTCAGCGTTTAGATGAGATATGGGCAGAAAATGTCTTTAACCTGAGTAAAATGCAGGCTACCTTGCCAAAGGCGACGTTCAAATCGATTAAGAAGACGATTGTCACGGGTGAAAAACTCGATCCAGCAGTGGCCGATGCTGTGGCCACTGCGATGCGAGATTGGGCGATCGCCAAAGGGGCGCTCTACTATGCTCACGTGTTCTACCCCATGACCAACTTAACGGCGGAGAAGCATGACGGATTTATTTCTGTGCAAGGCGATGGCACGGTCATTTCAGAATTTTCTGGCAAGGTGCTGGTGCAAGGGGAGCCGGATGGCTCGTCATTCCCCAACGGTGGGATTCGCGATACGTTTGAAGCCCGTGGATACACTGCCTGGGATGTGACCAGTCCGGCCTATATCCTCGACACCGATAACGGTTCAACCCTATGTATCCCGACTGTATTTGTGTCTTGGACAGGGGAAGCGCTGGATAAAAAGGTTCCGCTTCTACGGTCTATTGCAGCGATGGACAAAGCCGCCAGCAAAGTTCTCAAATTGCTGGGTCACAGCGACGTTGCTCATGTCAATTCGAGCTGTGGAGCTGAACAAGAATACTTTTTAGTGGACGCTAATTTCGCTAGCTTACGACCTGATTTGTTGCTGGCAGGTCGAACGCTGTTTGGTAAAGCACCCGCTAAGGGTCAGCAATTTGACGATCACTATTTCGGAGCGATTCCTGAACGGGTTCAGGTCTTCATGCAGGATGTGGAAGAAGAGCTATATAAGCTGGGGATTCCTGCCAAAACTCGACACAACGAGGTTGCCCCCGGACAATTTGAAATTGCACCTTTCTTCGAAGCAGCTAACGTGGCGAGTGACCACCAGCAGATGATTATGACAATGCTGAAGCATACGGCGAAGAAGCACGGGTTTGTGTGTTTGCTGCATGAGAAGCCCTTTGCTGGCATTAACGGATCGGGTAAGCACGTCAACTGGTCGGTGGGCAACTCGACTCAGGGTAACTTACTTGATCCGGGCGATTCTCCCCATGAGAATGCTCAGTTCCTCGTGTTTTGCGGTGCGGTGATTCGTGGGGTTCACAAGTATGGGCCGTTGATGCGGGCGGCGATCGCCACTGCAAGCAATGATCATCGACTGGGTGCCAATGAAGCGCCTCCAGCCATCATGTCAGTTTATCTGGGCAGTCAGTTGGAAGAGGTGTTTGAGCAAATTAAGTCTGGCTCGGTGACTGAATCTAAGCACAAGGGCGTGATGGACTTAGGGATTGACGTACTTCCGCCATTGACGAAAGATGCGGGCGATCGCAACCGAACGTCTCCATTTGCGTTCACGGGTAACCGATTTGAATTTCGTGCCGTGGGTTCGAGCCAATCGGTGTCTGGTCCGCTTATCGTGTTAAACACCATCTTGGCGGAGTCGCTTGATTGGGTAGGCAATCGACTGGAAAGCGAATTATCCAAAGGTGTTGATCTCGATACGGCCATTCTCACCGTCTTAAAAGAAGTGATGGAGGAACACGGCTCTGTTGTGTTTGGTGGCAATGGCTACTCTGAAGAATGGCACAGGATGGCAGTTGAAGAGCGTGGCCTGGCCAACTTACCCACCAGCGCTGATGCGCTTCCTTTCTTGGCGGAAGAGTTCATCAAAGATTTGTTTGAGAAAACCGGAGTCCTTACGCCTGTCGAGCTTGAGAGCCGTTATGAGGTGTATTCAGAACAGTACATTCTGTCAATCGAGGTCGAAGCCAAGCTCGTGATTAGCATGGCGAAGACATTGGTTTACCCTGCGGCTATCGGGTATCTCTCGAAGCTATCGTCAACCATTTCGAGCCTGTCGGGTCTGGGGATTACCTTAGAGCAAGAGAGTGCGAAGACGGTTGCTGACTTAACGAACTCGATGGTGGCCACTGTAGATAAGTTGAGTGCTGCGATGGAGAGCCATGACTTTGCGTCAACGGCAGAGCACATGCAGTACTGCGCGAAGACGATTCGTCCGTTAATGGATGAAGTTCGAGAATATGTAGATGCCATCGAAGGGGCGATCGCCGATGAATTTTGGCCACTGCCCACTTATGAGGAGATGCTGTTCATCAAGTAAATCGTGAAACCAACCCGTGGGCGTGCCTGCATGTTGCATACAGCGCTATGCGGGTTGGTTAAGTACGTTGGTGTGGACGCGTTGTGCCCCACATCTACTTTATTGTGCGTGACTAACCTGCGCTGCTTACTGACCAGGATTACAGTCTCTAGGCAACGCAAAACAGCGGTGTTTGCAGGCAAGCACCGCTGTTTTGCGTTGTTCTCTATGGGGGCTTAGGTCGCTGATGCGCGGTAGGCGCGCCATCCGCCCCATTGGGTAATTTCTAGCTGTCCCTCACAGATGATGGGTTCTCCCACCACACCCAACACGTCCTCTCCATCCGAGAGCTTGACTTTGCCGATGCAAAGTCCGGGAGGTTCTTGCAGTAAGATTTGTGCGAGTCCTGCGGGGGGAACAGCCCACACTTCAAGGGCAACGGAGGTTCCGCCTGATTTGACGCGGAGCATGGCGGGGTGGCGATCGCCAATGCTCCATAGACGATACGCAGGTTCGGTCATCGCTTCGCGCACAAAAGTCGCACCTGCGTTGATCATATTTGGGTTCAGCTCCAATCCCCGCATTAGTGTTCCATTGACGGCCAGGTTAATCGTATCCATCCTCAAATTCCTATCGGCTGACTCCGTCAACTGTAGAGCATTCTCTGGGCGGAGTTGAGATGAGAATCGAAGATTCCAGTCATCAGGTGGGGCGATCGCCACTGGGGTTAAGACATGATTGGGTGCATGTTTCGCACGCCCCCAATCATGGCCTAACGCTACTGACTAGAACTCCAGAAACATGAGTAACCTTAGTCCTAACTAATCCCAGAACACAGGCACCGCATAGGTTTAGCGATCAACTTTCAGAAGCGTTGCGCCTATCGGTCAGGATAGCAATCGCACAACATCATTAAGTATTGATACTGTTCAACAGGTCTATGTAGCAGATGTTCACAACGAACATATCGTAAGAAAAACTAATGGTCGTATAGTGTATTATTCGCAAAATTCTTTACTAAAAGAGAGGGGTTGGTTCTGTGAGTCAATTTAGATTTCCAAGAGTCACACGCCGACAGGTCATTCGTGGAATTCTCGCTACGTCTGCGTTTGGAATCACGGCAAAGCTTGGCACAGGGTGTTCGACCGAGTCTTCTCCTGACACCGATACGGCTGATGCAGGAGGTGAGGCAGGGGCTGGTGGAGAGCCGTTAACCGTTGGCTTTATCTATGTTGGGCCAAAGGATGACTATGGCTACAACCAGGCTCACGCCGAAGGGGCCGCAGGTGCGGCTGCAAAGTTCGCTTGGATCAATTTGGTTGAGGAAGCCAGTGTTCCTGAAACCACAGCCGTAGCAGAATCCATGCGCGGCATGATTGACATTGATGGGGCAAAAATTCTTTTCCCCACGTCATTTGGTTACTTTGATCCCCACATTCTTGAATTGGCCGAAGAATATCCGGATGTGCAGTTCTTCCACGCTGGCGGACTGTATCAAGAGGGAATGCCTAAGAATATTGGCAGTTATTTTGGCTACATTGACGAAGCGCAGTACGTTGCAGGTGTCGTTGCTGGACTGATGACCAAGAGTGGCAAACTCGGTTTTATCGGCGCGAAGCCCATTCCTCAGGTCTTGCGGAACGTGAATAGTTTTACGTTGGGTGCAAAGAGCGTGAATCCCGACGTGACGACTCAGATGGTCTTTACTGGAAACTGGGCAGAACCCATTAAGGAAGCGGAATCTGCAAACAGCATGGCGGATCAGGGAGTTGACGTGATTACCTGCCACGTGGATAGCCCGAAAGTGGTTATGGAAACAGCGGAAAAGCGCGGCATCTACTGTTCTGGGTACCACGCAGATCAGTCGGCCTTGGCTCCAGAAGGGTATTTGACCGGAGCAGAGTGGGACTGGACAAACATCTATTCCAAGATTGCCGAAGACGTTTACGCTGGTAAGTCTCTGATGGATGGCAGCATTCCTCACATTCTTCGAGGTGGCCTAAAGGATGGGTTCTGTAAGCTCTCAGCCTATGGGCCTGCGGTGAGTGATGAAGCGAAGGCGGCGGCGGATGAGGCGCAGGCTGCTCTCGTTGACGGTAGCCTGTTGATTTATCCCAGTGGGCTGAAAGATAACAAAGGCACTGTTGTGATTGAGGGCGATGCTCCGAAGCATGACGATCCGGTTCTGGAAACGATGGACTATCTGATTGAGGGCGTTATTGGCTCGGTCGATAGTTAGGTTCGTTGAAAATGGATGAATCCGTTGGGGCAAAGCATTTCGCCTGAAGATTCGGAAATGATTGAAAATCTCTGACGAAATGCTTTGCCCGTACGATTTGAATTGCGATTCTTTTTTGTTGTTATCGGTGGCAAAGCCTCATGCTTGTTGGCAATAACTGGCGCGGAACCCTGGAACGATTTGTCCTTCCGTTCGGTGCGCTGATCGTATCTCTGATTGTTTTCGGTCTGTTCATCGCGGTCGTGGGAGAAAATCCCTTTGCTGTCTATGCATCGATTTGGAAAGCTGCTTTTGGAAAGTGGAGCACGTTCCAAAATACGCTGATCCGTGCGGCTCCGCTGATGCTGGCTTCGTTGTGTACGATTCTCCCTGCTCGGCTGGGGCTGGTGATTATTGGCAACGAAGGGGCACTCGTGATGGGGGGCTTGGGTGCGGTCATTGTTGGCCTGCTCATGTCCTATGGCAGTGTGTTGCCGTCTCCCGAACAGTTGGCTGAACCGATTGGCATGTCACCGCTGATCGTGCAGGTGGGGATGGCGATCGCCGGAATCGTGGTCGGCGGCATCTGGATCATGATTGTGGGAGCCTTGCGGCACTATCGGGCGGTGAACGAAACCATCAGTAGTTTGCTGATGAACTACATTGCGATCGCCTTTCTCAACCACATGGTTGGCGGGCCGATTAAAGATCCCAGTTCTCTGAACAAACCTTCCAGTTTTCCCCTGGCAGAATCGACCATGCTGAGCAACATCCCCGGTACCAGAGTCCACTGGGGACTGCTGTTTGGGATCATTGCGTGCATCGCCGCCTATTTCTTGATTCAGCGCACGACCTTTGGCTTTGCTGCCCGAACGGCGGGGGGCAATATCCGAGCGGCTCGCATTGCGGGGCTTCCTGTCGGGAAGCTGACGCTGATCATCTGCTTCCTTGCAGGGGCGTGTGCGGGGTTAGCTGGGATGGTCGAAGTGGCGGCAGTTCAGGGGTCTGCTAACGAGTCGCTGAATGTAGGCTATGGCTACGGTGGCGTCCTGGTTGCCTTCGTTGCTCGACAGAGTCCTCCAGCGGCTATTTTTATCTCACTTTTGGTGGGCGGCATTCTTGCCAGTGGCGGAATTTTGCAGCGAGCGCATGACTTGCCCGACGCAACAGTCTTGGTGTTTCAGGGCGTTGTGTTCTTGGTGATTCTCTACAGTGAATCGCTGTACGGACGGTTTGAATTCTTTAAGGAGAAGCCACGTCCGGCTGCGCCACCACCAGTTGCGCCCTCCGGGGCAACCCCGACCCCATCGGCATAAATCTCGTAGGGGCGAAGCATTTGGACTACGGCTTCTTGAGAATCCAAGCTTTAGTTCAAATGCTTCGTCCCTACCAATCCCAACGGAATCGAACACAAACTGAACGGAGATCACAATATGGCAACAGAAGCACTGGGGTGGTGGGGCGTTCCTCTGGCGATCGCCGCTGGCACCATGCGGGGAGGCACCCCATTTCTATTCGTCAGCTTGGGTGAATGTCTGACTGAGAAAAGCGGCAAAATCAACCTGGGCCTGGAAGGAACCTTGTTGACGGGAGCCATGAGTGCCTATGCCATTTCCTATCTCACAGGATCACCGTGGCTGGGTGTTTTAGTGGCAGGCATTGCAGGCTTATGCCTGGGGGGAATTCACGGATGGCTGTCACAGCAACCTCGGGTGAATGATGTTGCGGTTGGCATCGCGATGATTATCTTCGGCAGTGGAGTCGCGTTCTTCCTGGGGAAACCGTTTATTCAACCTTCGGCCACCCAGTTACCTACCATCAATCTTGGCAATGCGGCCATGCCTCCGGCGTTGGAAGCAGCGTTGCAGATTAGTCCGCTGTTTCTGTTGGGGTTGGCGATCGCCCCCCTCATGAAATGGTTCTTTCAGTCCACCCGCTGGGGATTGTTTATCCGTGCGGTTGGCGATAGTCCTGACGCGGCACGGGCCATGGGCATTTCTATCTTCAAGGTGCGAATGCTCAGCATCATGATGGGCAGCTTCTTGGCAGGTATCGGCGGTGCATCGCTGTCTCTCTACTATCCAGGGGTTTGGACAGAACGGATTTCAAGCGGACAGGGTTTGATGGCCGTTGCTCTCGTCATCTTCGCCCGATGGAACCCGATTCAGTGTCTCTGGGCATCACTGTTGTTTGGAGGCGCTCAATCACTGGGGCCAGCGCTTCAATCGGTGGGCATCGAGGAGGGCTACTACATTTTTAATGCCGCCCCCTACGTTCTGACCCTGGCCATTATGATTTTCACCTGCTCGCCCAAACGAACCTTGACGGGAGTTCCGGGGGCATTGGGCACCGGACAATGAAATGGTTCTGAAAGGTGGGCAGTGCCCACCCTATGCCTACGCCAATCCAAAATCCAGTTGTAGGTTGGGTTGAACAGAGTGAAACCCAACATTAAAAAAATTGCGTTGGGTTCCGTAGCCTCACCCCAACCTACACCTAAGCAGAAATCCAAAATCCAAAATCTTTATCCTTTAGGGCAAAATTTAACGAGGTGTTTTTATGAGTGGACTGGGTGGCTTAAACAAATCACCAAACGGTGTCGTCATGGGGCTGACCCAACTCCAGCTTCCCAACGTGGTGACACCGGATGATTTGGCAGCGCAGACGCAGGTCGTGTGTGACATGGTCGCTAAAGCCCGCCGCAATATGCCGACGATGGATTTGGTGGTGTTTCCAGAATATTCGCTGCACGGCCTCTCAATGGACACCAATCCTGAGATTATGTGCAAGCTGGATGGCCCTGAAGTAGCCGCATTCAGCGCAGCCTGTCGCGACAACGACATCTGGGGCTGTTTCTCCATCATGGAATACAACCCCAGCGGCAATCCTTACAACAGTGGCATTATTCTCGACAATCAGGGCAACCTCAAGCTCTACTACCGGAAGCTTCACCCCTGGGTTCCTGTTGAGCCGTGGGAGCCTGGGAACCTCGGCATTCCAGTCTGTGAAGGCCCCAATGGCAGCACGATTTCGCTGATCATCTGCCATGATGGCATGTTCCCTGAAATGGCGCGGGAATGTGCGTACAAAGGCGCTGAAATTATGATTCGCACAGCAGGCTACACGGCTCCCATTCGTCATAGCTGGCAAATCACCAACCAGGCCAATGCCTTCTGTAACCTGATGGTCACCGCTTCAGTCTGCATGTGCGGCACTGACGGCACCTTCGACTCGATGGGTGAGGGCATGTTTGTGAACTTCGACGGGGTGCCCCTGGCGATGGGGAGTCATCGTCCGAACGAAATCATCACGGCTGAACTCCGGCCTGACCTTGTGCGCGAAGCTCGCAAGTACTGGAGCGTTGAGAACAACATCTACCAGTTCGGGCATCGAGGGTACGTCGCCGTAAAGGGCGGTGCCCAGGACTGTCCCTACACGTTTATGCAGGACATGGTGGCTGGAGCCTATCGCCTTCCCTGGGAAGAGGAGGTTGTATACACCGATGGAACGAGCTGTGGCTTCGATGCTCCCACAAGGGAATATCAGGGAACCGAGATGTCAAACACCGAGATCTTAAACAAAGAGAGACCGATGTTACCCGATCCGACCATTGGGTAATGTCACTGCAACTGTATGGGCAAGGCAATGCCTTGCCCATACGTATCCCTTAATTCATGAATAGACCGCCGCCAAGGACAAGCATCATGGGACGATTTGTAACCGCTGACCCCTATCCCTATCCCTATAACGGTGATTTGCGCCCCGAGAACACGGTGCTGATTATTATCGATATGCAGACGGACTTCTGCGGTAAAGGCGGATATGTGGATGCGATGGGCTATGACCTGTCGCTGACCCGTGCTCCGATTGAGCCGATCAGCAAAGTCCTCTCGGTGATGCGATCGCAAGGCTACACCATCATCCACACTCGGGAGGGGCATCGTCCTGATCTGTC
>JAYKJC010000087.1:0-5338 GCA_035285885.1 Leptolyngbyaceae cyanobacterium
ATCCCTTCTCCACGAATCAAAAACAGCGTGTCGCACAGGCCCAGATCCACCACCCGTCGGCAGGCGTTCATCACGTGGTAAAACGTCGTCATATTGGCGTCTTCGTTCCACACGACGCCGATGCGTCCCGGTGTCTTGGGACGCTGGTAGCTGAGGGAGTGACTCGCATAGGTCTGACTCGGCAACAGTCGCGTCCGGGCATCTTGCATGGAGAAGACGGCCAATACTTCAAGCAGCATCTGGATCAGCTCTGGCGCGGCCAATTGCCGAATGCGAGAAATCCGCTGTTGAACGTGCTTGTGTTCTTTTCTCCACAGCAATCGGAAGGTGGCGATCGCCTCGTCCGGCGATGAGTGAGCGTCTTCAGGCTGTTCGGCCTGAGATGAACTGGCATCATCGGTCTCTGTTGAGGGGCGATCGCCCTCTAAGGGGAGTACCTGTGGGGCTTGCCCCGTTTTGTAGCTCTGAAGCAGTCTTCGTCCCAGCTCCAGCACATTTCTGGGAAACGTTTTGCCTCCCGGAAATTTTTCTTGGAGAATCGTTGAAGAAAAGGGGAAAATCGGTGAATCCGGTGGGGGAGTGGCCTGTTGATGGAGGGGCGCGAGGCGGCTCACCCAGAGCGATTCAGCCTGGGAGAGCGGAATCGGGCGCAACGCCAGTTGGTGATCAATACGAGCGTGATCGGCAGGCTGAACCCTTGAGATGTTCTGTCGCAGCGTATTCGTAATGATGCTGATGATGACACAAAAGTTTTTGAGTCCCTGGTTATGAAGACTGGAATTGACCGTGTAGAGCGCCTGTAAATCGATGCGTCCGTCTGCCGTGCGAGCGATATTGTCCAACTGGTCAAAACACAGCACGATTGGATGGGTCTCTGCTGCAATTCGCCCAAAGTTAGCCAGTATTTTCTGAGCGGCATCTTCTGAGTCAATCGACTGCTTGACTTTGATAAGTGCCAGGCTCTCGTCATCCAAATCATCGCCACGGAGCCATTCACACGCCGTTAAATAGCGTTCTGGATTGAGTAAGTCGTAAAGCACTCCAAAGAACTCAGTTGCATTGAAAATGCCAGATGGATAAGCACTTTTGAGCTTTTTGACAAAGCGCTGGCGCTCAGTGAGAACCCAGTGAGTAATATCCCACTGCGCAAACACAGACAGACTCTTGAGCCACAAGAGGAGTTGAGAATCGCTTTGTCCCTCTGGCGCATGGAGGAGGCTATCGACGGTATATCGCAGCACGTGTCGCCAAATGGCATCTTGATCAGGAAACGGTTCGATGTAAGCAAAGAATGCTTTGGTGTTGAGAATGTGCTTGAGACGCCCGAGCAAATAGGATTTTCCAACGCCGGAGTCGCCCGTCAGCAAAATCGTTCGAGTGCGGTGATCGTCAGCAACCTGATCGAGGATGGCTGCAGTGTCAGTAAGAATCTCCTGGTGGATCGACGTGACTTCCAGTTTGGGGTCATACTGCTCATGCCAAAAGTTGCCCGGTTTAAACGTTGCGGGATCAAATGGATTTGCAGCTTGACGAAGGATTTGATCAATCGATGCCATGTTCAGAACTGAAACAAAGAGTGAACCTACAGACGGCTATCCGAGTGCCGAGTCACCAGGATGACTCACTATTTTTGAATCGTGTGGTTTCTGAATCACACGGTTTTTAAATCATTTTTTTGAATCATACCGTTGTCCACACACCTCCCGGTAACAGAGTACCGCCAAACGCTAATGCTTTTTCAGTTTCCATGACATAGGTCCATGCGGTTCCAAGGGGTTTTCCTTCTGGAGAAAAAACACGGATCAGCTCCCGGTTGTATTCATTCTCATGGGTCGATCGCCCAGGAACATAGTCTTCTAGGTCATCCAGCACCGACAGGTACGTCGCATCTGCCAGACACAGCACCACTCCGTAAACGGGATCATGCCCCGGAGCCATAGCCGGATAACCCATCGGTAAATCAAAAAGACTGCCGTGGGCGATCGCCTCATACTGCTTAATCACCCGACCTTCACAATATGTTGCATAGTTGCATTCTCCGGGTTTGAGGGTTCCGTACACAAACACCCTGACTGAATCTTGAACCATAAGCACCAAAGAACAAGTTTGCAGAAAACAAAGCACTAGGGCAGAATCGCTAATTATGATAAGTGGAAGCGTTGTGTCTTCTACGCAATTGACCCAGGACAGTCTTCTCCATGATTGATGAACACCATGTCTACGCAACGGTGGCAGAAATTTTTGAGGCTTATCACGCGGAGAAGATGTCTGCGGATGAGGCGATCGCCCAATTAACCGAGTGCATCCAGCGCACCCCTCAGCAAGCCGCCGTGTATGGCTTGAACCATCATAATCATGAGCAGTGCCGATTGTGGGTCATGCATCAATTTGAGGTGTATCAAACCTACTGGTCACCGTTTCAGCAGTTGTGCCAAGATACGCTCTGCATCTCACCCAGTCCATCTGCTTTGTTGTGGATGCTCTGGATTCCCCTGGCGATTCGACTGATTGAGCTTCATCACGCAGCTCAGCGTCCCGTCATTCAAGGCATTTTGGGAGGACAAGGCACCGGAAAGACGACGTTAGCCACGGTGGTTTCTCACTTGCTCGAAGAGTTGGGCTATCGGGTCTGCGGGCTATCGATTGACGATCTCTACAAAACCCATGAAGAACGGCAGGAGTTAAGATCCGTTGATCCCCGTCTGCGCTGGCGGGGACCACCGGGAACCCACGATGTGTCTCTCGGGCTCCAAGTGCTCAAAGCGCTAAAACAGCCCAAATCTACCACTCCCATTGAGATCCCTCGGTTTGATAAATCGCTGCATGGGGGGTCGGGCGATCGCATTGCCCCCGAATCCATCGAAGGTGCGGATATTGTGCTGTTTGAGGGTTGGTTTGTGGGCGTGCGGCCCATTTCGCCGTCCGCTTTTGAGAATGCACCTTCTCCTATTCATACCGACGCAGATCGTCAATTTGCCCGTGACATGAACGAAAAATTGGCAGACTATGTGCCGCTCTGGGAAGAGTTGGATCAGCTGATGGTCATCTATCCAACCGACTATCGTCTGAGCCAACAGTGGCGGCAACAAGCCGAGGACAAGATGAAAGCTCAAGGCAAAACAGGGATGTCGAACGAAGAGATCCAGGAGTTTGTCAATTATTTTTGGCGATCGCTCCATCCAGATTTATTCATTACCCCTCTGCTCCATCGTCCCGATTTGGTTGATTGGGTGGTGCAGGTAAATCGCGATCGCTCGATTCACTCGATGTATGTTCCCTCGACAGACACCTCTCCGGAGGGGTAAAGCGCCCCTAGTCGCAGGCATGGCGCACATGATCATCTAAGTTGGGGTTGGTTCTGAGGTAGTCTTCCAGATGCGTACAGGCTTGGTCGAGTAGGTTCTGCGCGTTGTCTCCATTGCCCTCAGCGGTTTGCAACTTCTCGATGTCGTCCAAATCCCACAGGATCATGGTTGTGTCCGCACTTGCAGAGGCCAGCATTTTTCCATCGGGGTGGAAACTCACGGCTCTGACCCAGTCCTGGTGTTCTTGCAAGGTGGCAACCCGCTGACCCGTTTCAGGCGACCAGAGGTTAATCCATCCTTCTCGGCCTGAGCTGGCTAGCAAGCGACCGTCTGTACTGAAGGCCACGTCCCAAACCCAATCCTCATGGCCCTCAAGAACATGCAACGGCTCATCCTGAAATCGTTCCTCTTCTTCATCCCATTTCCAGAGGATGACCGTTTTGTCACTGCTCGCCGTAGCAAACATGGTTCCGTCTGGATGATGGAAGAGCGCGTTGATCCACCCAGTGTGCCCTCGTAGCGTTTGCAGCAAGTTGCCGTCGAGATCCCAGACTTTTGCCAAGCCATCGGCTCCAACCGAAACGAAGCGATCGCCCCCTTTCATAAAGCTAACGTCAATAGCTTCAGGTTCATGAGCCTGAATTGTCTTTAACAAGTTTCCGTCTAGATCCCACAAACGCACCGTTCCATCAGCACTCGCTGATGCAACCATGTTGCCTCTGGGAGAAATACTGAGGTTCCAAACGGTAGAGGTATGTCCCTCAAAAATATGCTGCGGGGTTGGATTCGGTTCATTAAAGACCGTGCTCATATCCCAATACTGCATGGTGTTGTCGTAGCTCGCCGTAATCATGAACTTTCCGTTGCGGCTGAAGTTGACGTTTCTCAAGCCATCGGTATATCTCAAAATTTTTCGTAGCGTCCCGTCCTGGTTCCACAGTCGAATGGTTTCGTCAGTTCCGGTAGATGCAATGGTTTCACCATCTGGAGTAAAGCGAACGCCATTCAAGCTTGATCGATGGCCTTGGAGCACTTCCACTAGTGCGCCCTTCAAGCTGTAGATATGAATAGTCCCATCAGTTCCTCCCGCTGCCAGCATTTGACTGTCAGGAGCAAATTGGGCACTTCTGACTCCGCCAACCAGGCCACTATAGGTCTTAAACAACGTTCCTTCTAGGCTCCAGATGCGGACGGTGTTGTCATCACTGGCTGTGGCAATCATTTCACCATTGGGAGAGAACCGAACGGCCATGACCCAGTTGGTATGTCCGTGTAAGATTCGGATTAATTCACCATCAGCGGTCCACAGCCGAACCGTATCGTCAGAACTCGCGGTTGCGATTTTGGTGCCATCTGGCGAGAAATGAACCGACCAGATATGATCCCCATGGCCAGCAAGCGTTGCCAGCAGTTCTCCGTCAAGGTTCCACACTCGGGCTGTGCGATCGCTCCCGGCTGACACAATCTTTTGGCTATCCGGACTAAAGTTCACTTCATTAATGGCCCCATGCCCATGTTCGATCGTCCGCACAAGGGTTCCATCTGCATTCCAAAGATTGAGTTGACCATTGATTGATCCTGAAACAATGTATGTTCCATCTCGGCTCGCACTCACAGACCGAACAGGAGAATCATGTTCCAGCGTTTGGAGCAATCGTCCATCGGCAACATTCCAAATTTTGACCGTTTGATCTGCACTCGCCGAGATCAACCATTCACCGTTTGGCGAAAAGCTAACATCACGCACCTGATCCTCATGCTGGATGGGGTTCTCTAATGCGAGACTGCCATCCTTATTCCATACCAAGATGGTGTTGTCATCGCTGGCTGAGGCAATCAACTCTCCATTGGATGAGAAGGCGATCGCATTTACCGTATCGCGATGGCGTTCCAGACGATTCAATTCATTCGCATCATAAACAGCCTGCCGCAGCGCCGTTTGTGCCCGATACCTGACCTCATCGGATAAGGACGGAACCCGCTGCGCCTCTTTGGCTGCCAGCACACTTGAAACAAGCGCACCGAGCTGATCT
>JAYKJC010000088.1:0-2914 GCA_035285885.1 Leptolyngbyaceae cyanobacterium
GTGGCTCGACTCGTCGGCCAAATCTACAAAGACCTGGGGTTCCTATCAAAGGGGCATTTGGTGGAAACCGACCGGGCGGGACTGGTGGCGGGCTATGTGGGGCAAACCGCCGAAAAGACCGAAGAACTGGTGGAGTCGGCTCTGGATGGGGTGCTGTTCATCGACGAAGCCTATGCCCTCAAGCCTAAAAACAAAGCTGGCGGTGATTTTGGGCAAGAGGCCATCGATATTTTGCTGAAGCGAATGGAAGACTATCGCGATCGCCTCGTCGTCATCGTTGCAGGCTACACCGACGAAATGTCTACCTTTATCGAATCGAATCCCGGACTCAAGTCTCGATTCAACCGCTACATCTACTTCGATGACTACAGTCCTCACGAACTCGCGGCCATTTTTAAGATGGTCTGCCAAAACAACCACTTTCATCCGACAGAAGAGTGCCATCAAGACATGCTGAAGCTGTTGGCGTTCTTGTATGACAGGCGCGATCGCACCTTCGGCAACGGACGACTGGTGCGCAATATTTTCGAAAAGCTGGTCGAAGTCCAGGCCAATCGTCTCGCCACAATTCCCATGCTGACCGACGAAACCCTCACCACCCTCGTCGCTGAAGATATCGCAGCCGTGAGCGCCACCTATGACATGCCCGCCAACTTTGACGCCACTCCCATTCTGGAACGCCTACGCTCCCTCGCCCAATCCAACGGTGATGCTTCCAACGGTGATGCTTCCAACGGTGATGCTTCTAACGATGATGATTCCTTAGAGACAACGGTAGCCACTTCAGTCCCCGCACCACCCCCATCTCCTTTACCCCTTCATCCCTCCAACTCTCCCTCGCCCTCTCACCCCTCCACGCCAACCCTTCATCCTTCTATCCCTACATCGCCCTCACCTGTCACCCCCCTACAATCTCCTGCGCCTATTCCGTCATCCCCTGCAATTCCGAAAAAACCATCAGCCCAATCCGCTCCCCCGCTCTATCGCAATCTGCGAGTCCCCTGCACACCCCCACCCAAAATCACCTCACAGCAAGAATTGATGACCTATCTCAAGCCCCGCCTGAATCGGTCACTTCGCTGGATGAACGTACGCGCCATCGTCGGGCAAATCGACAACGGCGTACAAATGATTTTTGAAGGAGATCCCGTTCCAGATGTAGAAATGATGGCGTTGCTGGTGCGATGTGAGACAGCCTCACTCCAGATATCCACCCCGTTGCGCATGAAGCTGTTTGGGCGATCGCCCGGAGCGATTCTTCCCCAGTGGACAGAGGAAGTGGCGATCGCCTCCCCCTCACCCCTCCCTCACCCCTCCTAGAATTCGCAAAGAAAAATACAGGCGACGGGCACAGCTCGCCACCTGTGTTTTTACAGCACTGTGCCTGTGCTTAATGCGAAACACATCGCTATAAAGATCTCTAAAGTCTATTTCGCCCGATCCCAATCGGGGCACTGAGCATCCTCCCACCCGTAGGGATGCATGCCGCACACGAGCAGCGAGCCATTGTAAACCCGGCCATGATAGTGCTTGCAGCCGATGCAGGCTGCATTCTGGTGAGCTGTCGGCTCCACTCGCTCAACCCACGGCTCTGCAAACCCCGAATGCCACTCCATCTCTAAACGAGCCGAGTCAAACTCAATCGACAGGTTAATGGGCGGCTGCAACCAGTCCACAAACTCATTGATCAACTGATCCATTTCAGCAGCAACAGCTTCTTCGACCTGTTCGGCGATCGCCAGAGGCACTTGCAGCATCCAATCGGTGGTTTCTACCACAGCATCCACTGTCTCCTGCATTCGTTGCCCGACCTCTTCCGCAGTGGCTTCAAGCTCTTTCAACCAATCATTCCATTCGTCATTCATCGGATAACCTAGCCTATTCACCAAACCCACATGTGTGAGTCA
Source organism: Leptolyngbyaceae cyanobacterium (assembly GCA_035285885.1). Taxonomy (GTDB): domain Bacteria; phylum Cyanobacteriota; class Cyanobacteriia; order CAKZMO01; family CAKZMO01; genus JBCCWF01. The sequence goes on from JAYKJC010000088.1 coordinate 1,908, forward strand.
CACCTTACACGCTGACGAAAACATTCAGACATCACCCCACGCTTTCGTCCGTGTTGAGTTAATTCTTTTTAAGTTTGCTGAGTTCATCTTGCAAATTTTCAACTTGCTGCCGCAAGTTTTCTGCCACAGCCGAATTCTGTTCATCTTCATCATCGATTTCAATGGAGCGAGGTTCACGGGAGGGCTCTTTCGCTTCTACGTCAATCACCCCATCCCCTGCTTTTTGTGCGCGATTGACCATATCCTCGACCATTTTTCGCGCTTCTTCCGTGGTCATCTCGCCCCGAGCTACCATCTCATCCGCAATTTTCTGAGCTTGCGATCGCAACTCCCCAATTGTCTTTCCGGCGCGCTCCCCCGCATAAGAGGCGATCCCCACCCCCAGGTAAAACGCCTTTTGAACCAAATCACCAATGCCCGGCATAGGCTTGCTCCTCGTTGCGTGTAACTCAATAGTAAAAACTGCTCTAGGCTTCCAGCATAGAAGGAAACCCTTGAAAATGCCTACTCGATTCTATAGCGCTGTGAATGTGGGTTAAGAACAGGTGTGTGGCAGAAATTCTCATTTTGAAAGACTTCGCGCCCTATCGGCGCTCACTTGTATAGATTCAGGGGGCAAAATGGTCGCTTGCGGCGACCATTTTGCCCCCTGAATTTTCATGATGAGAATTGCTGGGTGTGTGGGGCTCGTCTCGCTTCGCACCCTTCTTTTTGTGATGAACGCGACTGCAAACAGCTCCACTCAAGCCGCTACATTTGTGACATTTCAATGTGACATTTCAAAAGGTTGATTGTCTAAAGAAAAATCACATCGTCCAAAGAAACATGTCATGTGCTTTACTAGCCTTGAAAATCTTGAGGCATCAATTCATGATCTAGCCTACCCGTTGCTTTCATGTCGCTGTAGACATACCGCTCAGGTCAAAGACATGTTGTGGGCGGCGATCGCCCCCCCCAACAAGTCGTAATCACACTGGCGACCGCTATAAAAATGGCGTTCAAACGAA
>JAYKJC010000089.1:0-3490 GCA_035285885.1 Leptolyngbyaceae cyanobacterium
GCGACGATTGTGCGCGCCCATCAGCATGCAGCTGGGGCAAAAGGGGGGGCGATGAAGCCATCGGACGTTCCGTCGGTGGGTTGAGCACCAAGATTCATGCAACCTGTGATGCGTTGGGGAATCCGACTGGATTCTTCGTCACCCCAGGTCAGGCTCACGATTTGAAAGGGGCGGACGTCTTAATTGCTGATCTTGAGGCCGAAGCACTGCTGGCAGACAAAGCGTATGACGCCGATGAGCGGGTGAGAACCGTTCTAAAGGATCGAGGAGTCGAGCCTGTGATTCCCAGTAAGTCAACTCGCACAGAACCCATTGACTACGACAAACATCTTTACAAAGCCCGACATCTGATAGAGAACTTCTTTGCGAAGTTGAAGCAGTACCGGGCGATTGCGACGCGCTACGATAAGACGGCTCGAAACTTTTTGGCTGCAATTCACCTTGCAGCTTCTGTGATTTGGCTTAATTGATGACACGCCCTAATCAAATAACGCTAAGACAAGTTGATAGCATTGAGCATGATAGCAAGCTCTCATAGAAGTTAGATTTAACGGAGCTTTCTACTTTTGTCGAATAGTGACTCCAAGATCCCTACGATATCGTAACGACAAGCCGATAGGATGAGGGGCCACTATGGCAAACACACGTGATGGGGCGATCGCCCCAATCGATACCTCGACTCTGCTCGGAGCAGGGTGGGCGTTTCCCTTACAGATCAATACTCAGGGCAGCCTCCAGCTCAGTGCGGCAGAGCGGAGTGTTGAAGAATCTATCTGGCTCATCCTCCGGACGGATGTGGGTGAACGGGTGGGGGAGCCAGAATTTGGCTCGACCCTCACCGATTTCGCCTTTGCGCCCATGAACATGGACACGCTGGTGCAGATTTGCATCGCCGTTGAAGATGCCCTCGTCCGCTGGGAGCCGCGCATTGTGCTGGAGGATGTCCGAGCCGATCCTGACCCGGTGAGGGGTCGGATTGATTTGGTGATTCAGTATCGCCTGATTGACCACTATGAGCCGCGCAGTCTGGTCTATCCCTTCTATCTTCAACCCGAAGGAGAAGTGGATACCCAGCTAGAGCGATCGCCCTACCTTACCCCAGGCGAACTGACTGAACTGCCAGACCGTTCTACCCTTACAACCCTGGAGGCAGTGGCGGGATATGGAATTTGACTTTCTGCCCAACTTACCGAAATCTGACCTGGATGACCGCACCCTCGATGACTTGATGACGGAGTCGCGGCTGCGGATTCCCCGGTATTGTCCGGAGTGGACGAACTTCAACCCCAGCGATCCAGGAATGACGCTGGTTGAGTTGTTTGGGTGGATGACGGAGCAAATGCTGATGCGGTTCAACCAGGTGCCCCGTCGGCAGTATGTTGCGTTTTTAGAACTGTTGGGGATTCGCCTCAATCCGCCGATTCCAGCTCAAGCCGATCTGACCTTCTATCTCAATACGGTGTTGCCGGAGCCCTACACCATTCCTGAAGGGATTGAAGTGGCAACCATGCGCACGGAGACGGAAGATGCGGTGGTGTTCACGACGGATCGCCCCTTGAGGGTCGGGAAGCCTCGGCTGCAGCACTTTCTTACGTCTTCTTTAGAGGAAACAACGCCTCAGAATTTGCGCGATCGCCTCACCAATCGCTGGTCGCAGGATGACGATGGTGCCTGGGACGGGCCAGAACAACTCTTGTTTGATGAACAGCCCACATCGGGCAATGCATTTTACCTGGTCTTTGAGCCGGATGAGGTATTGGACGGCAATGTGCTGGCCCTTACAGTGAAGGGAGAAGCGGCAACCGCAACGGGGATTAATCCCAGTGCGCCCCCTCGCCGATGGGAAGCCTGGGACGGAACCCATTGGGTTTCCATTCTTCGCACAGAAACCGATGACGGCACCCAGGGATTTAGCTTCAGCACCCTGACCGCTGAAGGTCTTGATCCGCTTCAGGGTGGAGATGTGATCCTTCACTTACCTCAGACATGGCCCGTGTCCGCGTTTTCTAGCTATCGGGGACGATGGGTTCGATGTGTCTGCATTCCTCCAACCCCAGCCCAGCCTGCCTACAGTCGGTCACCGCGCATTGTCGGCTTATCGGTTCGGGCGATCGGCGGTTCCGTTCGGGCCAGTCAGGCGACGGTGATTGAGGATGAGCCGATTGGGGTAAGTGATGGCACCTCAAATCAGTCTTTTCAGTTGTTGAACACACCGGTCTTACCTCGTCGAGACGGAGAATACCTGGAGGTCACGCCTCCGAATGGATTGCCCCAGCACTGGCAAGAAGTATCTGACTTTGCCGATTCCACGCCGGATAGCCTCCATTACATTCTGGATGCTCAGGCAGGAACCGTACAGTTTGGGCCGCTGATTCGAGAGCCCGCCCATGTGCAGCGGGCGACCGAGGCGCGGCGACACATTCAAGAATACGGCCACATCACCACCGAACTTCCCACCTCTACGGAACGCCTGTATGGAGCGATTCCCCCCCGAGGGGCGCGTCTGCGGATGGTGCGGTATCGTACGGGGGGTGGGGCGCGAGGCAATGTGCAGGCAGGAACGGTACGGGTGCTGAAAACGGCAATTCCCTACGTGGCTGACGTCATAAACCATGACCCTGCTCAGTATGGCGTAGATGCAGAATCCCTCGAACAGGCGGTGATTCGGGTGCCAAAACTGTTGCGAAGTCGCGATCGCGCCGTTACACCAGAAGATTTTGAAGCGCTGGTCATTCGAGGAGGGGAAGGGGCGATCGCCCAAGCTCGCTGCCTTTCAGCTCAGGTCACCTCAGCTCAGGTCACCTCAGCTCAGGTCACCGGGACTCATTCAACCGATGCAGACGCTGTCGAACCCGGAACCGTCAAAGTTTTAGTGGTTCCCCACGCTCCAACAGCAGGCATTCCCCACGGACAGGGCATTCATCCTGAGCAGTTCACGCTATCGCCTAGACTCCGGCACCAGTTAACAACGTACCTGGATGAACGTAAGTTATTGGGAACGCATGTTGTTTTAGCTGAACCCACCTATGTGGGCGTTTCTGTGCGGGCGGAAATCGGCCTTGCTCCGGTCTGTCAGTCTCCTCAAGCACAAGATGCCTTACTTCAATCGCTGCTGACTAAACTCTATCGATTTTTGAATCCAATCACGGGTGGAGAAGACGGTCAGGGTTGGCCGTTCGGTCGTCCGGTCTATCCCTCCGATGTGATTGCCCTGATTCAGCAGACTCAAGGAGTTCAATATTTGGGCACGGTGCAATTGTTTGAGTTGCGATCGCACCAGGGCCAGTGGATTCGGAAAATTTCTCCCGGTTCAGTCTATCCCGGAGCCAATGGTCTGATCTGTTCCTGGTACGACCGGGAGCTGAGATCGGGGCATTTTATTCGATTTGTCAGGATGTAAGGTCAGAAAAACGATATGGTTCAAACGCGTCCGCTCCCTGCACTCAACCTCCGGTTTGCCCCCATGCAAGCCTCAGAGGCGATCGCCCCC
>JAYKJC010000090.1:0-8612 GCA_035285885.1 Leptolyngbyaceae cyanobacterium
AGAAAAGCTTGAGCAGGTCAGTATCACCCTGGCTCGTCATAATCCAGACAGTGTTCCGATTCGTTCTGAAATTGAAGCCATCTGGGAACCCATCGTCCTGAGAGATGATTGGCAACCCTTTTATGAATTGCTGAAGCAGATTCGACACTCGGTGATTGATTAAATTCTGCTGGATTAGAGGCTGAATCTGGCTAAAACATTCTGGTCTAAAACATTAATGTGAACCAGATGAGAGAGGCTTTTGATTCCACTTGAATGGAGCCTGAGATTTGCTCAGCTAACACCTGGATGAGCCTTAGTCCCATGCTATCTCGGGGAGCCGTGAGTGAAAAATCAGGGGGTAAAGGTGAGCCATGATTGCCAACTCGAAGGGCAATGGTCGTGTTTGGCTGCTGCGTCAACTCCACATAGATCGTGTGCTTGCCATTCAGAGCGGTTTCACCATGCTTCATTGCATTGGTGACAAACTCATTAAGAATGAGGCTCACCTGAATCGCTTTGACGAGCGGCAGGTGAATCGAGCTGTCTAATGCATAGTGCGTTGTGATGGGGCTATCCAATCGTTCTTGTGTCTGAACCAGTTGGTCTACAAACTCTTGAATATAGTCGCTAAGAGAAATGCCTTCAAAATGCTGGGTGCGATAGAGTTTCTCGTGGACGAGGGCGATCGCATGGACGCGATCGCTCGCTTGTTTGAGTGCGTGACGGGCGGCTGAGTCATGCACACGGTTGGCCTGAAGCGTGAGCAAACTGATAATCACCTGCAAATTGTTTTTGACGCGATGATGGACTTCGGAGAGCAGCAGATTTTTTTCTTGAAGGGATTGCTGTAGCTGAAACTCGGCTTGTTTGCGATCGCTCACATCCTGCATTACCGCCAGAATCAACGGGCTGCCTGAGTCAATGTCCAGTAATGTGGTTGAGAGTGAGACCGTGCGGTATTGACCGTCGGCACGAGAAATGACCCATTCTTCATTTCTCAGGTCATGGCCTCGACGCATGTCTGCCATCCGTTTGATGGCGCGAGCCTGAATGTCTGGATCGGGGTAGAGACTTTGATACCATCCACCCGCGTTGATTTCAGCCATTGTGTATCCCGTAATTTCTGTCATGTGCTGATTCCAAACAGAAAATTGTACATGGGGAAATTCATTGACCTCGTAGCACACACATAAGCCCTCTGCCATTTGATCAATAATCTGCGAACGAAACTGATTTTCTTGCCTCAGCGCATCTTCAATGACATGGCGCTCGATTGCAATGCGTTGGCGATCGCTAATATCAATGGCAACGGCTGTGACAAACCAACTCTCTTGCTCATCATCCCAATGGGAAGTAAGGGTATCTGAAATCCACCGAATGGAGCCATCGGAACAGCGAAAGCGGTATTCAATACAAATCTGCCGATCATGGCTCATTAACTCTTGTACGGCCTGCACCACCCGATCAACATCGTCATGCTGAATGTGGGCTAACCAATACTCTGTGAAGGCTTCATCGTCGCTACAGCTAAAAAACTCCTTACATTTCTGAGAGCAGTACAACGCTTCCCATTGCCCCGTCGGGAAAAACCGAAAATATCGCACGGCTGCGCCAATGCTCGCAAGGATGGTTTGCAATTGGGCTTCTGATTGTTGCAGGGCAATTTCAAGCTGTTTCCGCTCTGTGATCTCGACACAATTCCCAATCACGCCGACTACTGTGCCACTCATATCCACCCAGGGACTCACCGATGTTTGATACCAACGCGCTCCTCCTGTGGGGTCGGTAATGAGTTGGTCATTGGATACTCGGGTTTGCCCAGTGTCCATGACTTCTTGGTTGAGTTCGAGAAACTGTTCAACCTGAGATGTATTGGGGTTTAAGTCCCTGTCTTTTTTGCCGATGATGCTGATAGGGGATTCGGTATAAATATCCGTAACAGCTCTATTGGCGAGTAGAAATTTTCCACATCGATTTTTGACGAACACAAAACTTGGAATGGCATCAATGACACTTTGCAAGAAATTCATTTGATGTTCTAACGCTTCTTGCGATCGCCTTTTCTCAGCCTCGATTTGTTTCCGTTCAGTAATATCTCGAACAATAATCAACGCATCGTGATCATCAATCCGAGCGACACGAATGTCTTCAAATGTCTGTCGGCCCTCTTTTCGTAGCTGGAGCTCACAGACTTGCAGACGATGTGTATCGATCGCCTTCTGCACGGCTCCTAACTCTATGTTTAGACTTTCTGTGTCGAGTACTTCTGAAAGATGTTTCTTGGCGTACAGATAGCGATGGGTATCACACGTCGCAGGCTTCACATATTGCCGGATCTCGCCATGATAGTTGACGCGAATCAACAAATCTGGCAAAGCCTCCAAAATTGCACGATTCTCGGCTTCACTTTTTTCAAGAGCCTCTGTCGTTTGTTTGAGATCCGTTAAATCTTGAATGGTGACTACAACGCCAGCAATGGTTCCATTAATTTCTCGATAGGGGGAGTAATGGATACTCAGGTACCGTGGATGGGGGGTGGCAAATTTAGACCATTTCTCAAACTGCAATGTTTCGCCTTGGAGGCACTGATCTAATTTGGGCTTAAGGCTGTGGTCAAACAAGTCATCTCCAAGAACGTGACGAATGTGAAGCCCAGCAATTTCTTCATTCGAGCATTGATGCCAGTCTAGATAGGTTTGATTGACGAGCTGATAGCGATAGTTTCGGTCAATTAAGACCATGCCGTTGCCTGTGGTGTGGAAAATGCGCTCATATCGGCGCAGACTTTCTTCATGATGTTTGCGTTCTCCAATATCGCGAACCATCACCAAGACCGTTTCATCATCGACTGGAGAGATACGGATGTCTTCGTATTGAACGGCGTCGTTAAGGCTGATGACTTGCTCGTAGCTCTGCACATTGCCAGTGGCGATCGCCCGTTGAATCCCCTCTAATTTCTTTTCAGCCACCTCTGGAGGCAAAATTTGAGTCACATGTTGTCCAATGGGGTTGACTGTGGGCGGCAAAACGTCGATTAGGTTTTGCAGAGAATTGGACTGACGAATCACTTCCTGAAAGACTCCGTCGCTGCGATAGATCGACAGCAAATCGGGGATCGCATTCAGCACTGCTCGATTCTTGGCTTCACTCAACTTGAGCGCATCTTCGACTCGCTTTTGATCGGTAATATCAGTGGCCACACCAACCATGTATTGAGGCCGATTGAAGCCTGCATCACGGTCACATCCACGCAGACGAATCCAGCGAATTCCACCATTGGGGCGCTGAACGCGAAATTCAAGGCTGAAGTTCGTGCCTGCTTCAGCCGCGTTTAATAGAGCCTGATGAACGGGGTTCCAATCATCGGGATGCACCTGGGTTTTAAATGTCTCGTAGCTGGGCTGAACTGCCTTGGGATCAAGGCCCAGCAAGGATGAATATCGGTCGTTCCATGCTGTATCACCCGTAGCCATATCAAATTCACAGACGCCGTGGCCCGATACCTCAAGAGCCATTTCTAAGCGTTGATTGATAACCCGTTGCGCGTTGTATTGGCTTTCAAACTCCTTCTTTGCGTGTTCGAATTCATCCTGCAAGGCTGCACACACGCTTGATTGGGTGACGATGCCGTGAAGCTGATGATGAGAGTCAACAATGGGCAGATGGTGAATCTGATGCTGGTGCATCGTGTGATGGAGTGCTGTAGCACTTTCTAAGTCAGCTAATGTGCCTGTAATAAGCGGTTGCGTCATGATGTGGGCGATCGCCGTTTCCTGAGAGTCTTGCCCAGACGCCATCCATCGCAAAAAGTCTGAGGAGGTGGCAATTCCTTGAAGCTGCCCCTTCTTCTCAATTAGGACGTAGCTCGTGTGATGCTCATCCATGAGGGCGATCGCACGGCGAATTGATGTCTTGGCATCAACAGTAAACGGAATTGGCTGGAGCAACGGATTAAGGCGCATACTCATAGTGCAGACAGGAAACAGAGTGCAGGCAGGAGACGAGAGTGAGAGAACCCAAGGGTTGTCATCATTACCGGATTAACGAACGGATGAAGGAACGGGTAAACGCTGTGAACGGCGATCAGACCACCAACCGGACATGGAAGAATCATTTCACACGGTTGCTACGGTGAGCCAATCACCTCCCAATCAACGTTAGTAAAGTGAACGGCAGGAACGTAGACGATGGGAATGTGGTTGATGGAAACGTGATCAATAGTTTAGTTCTACGGTAAAGTCTCGGAACAAACCCGGACGACGGAATCAATTCCCTTCTGGTCTTCTTTACGGTTTTCTAAGCGGAATATGAAGCGAGAAAACCCTTAAATGTAGAAGAATGGAGGTAACCCGCACGTCCGTTTCTTGCCTTCGAGCCAATCGAGAATCCTCTCAATGTCTGGGTATAGAACGAACGAGGTGTGATTCCGTACAACACTGGGAGTCTGTCGCCTGGATACGTTCCACACGCCCCCATCAGCGTTTATGCTTAATTAAAAACTATTGATGAACCGATTCATGCGATGGAGATACGCGACCCAAACTTGAGTCAATTTGAGGAACAGGAAATTCGTCAGACACCACCGTCGATCAACATCCTCACCATGTTTCGGCTGGGGCTGTTTCAAATGGGGCTCGGCACCATGTCAATTTTGACATTGGGGGTTTTGAATCGAGTCATGATTGATGAACTGAAGGTGCCTGCTCTGCTTACGGCGGGGGCGATCGCCATGCACCAATTTGTGGCTCCCGCTCGCCTGTGGTTTGGGCAGATGTCGGATGCCCGTCCCGTGTTGGGAACCCACCGAACGGGCTATGTCTGGATTGGAACCGTGCTGTTCACCATTGCCGCATTCATCGCCGTTCAGGTCATCTGGCAAATCAACACGAGTATCGTGACCGCAGGATGGACGGCTCCTACCTATGGATGGATTGCCGTCCTCGGGCTCGTCTTCGCCGGATATGGTCTGGCTCTAAGCCTGGGATCAACACCGTTCGCCGCTCTCCTGGTGGATATTTCGGATGAACATGAGCGATCGAAGCTCGTCGGTGTGGTCTGGTCGATGCTGATGGTCGGCATTGTCGTCGGCGCAATTCTCAGCTCCACCATTCTCGATCGCCCGGAGATCTGCGGGGCAGACATTTTGACCTATGACCCCACCCAAACGGCGCGGGTTGGTGATTTGACGGGGCTTCGGCAAGGGCTCAATCGGCTGTTCCTGATCGTTCCAGCCGCTGTCATCGGACTGTCTGTGGTGGCGACGGTGGGCATTGAACGGAAATATTCGCGCTACCAGTCTCGTTCAGCGATCGCCGAACGGGAAGATCAGATCACCCTCAAACGAGCCTTGAGGGTATTGACGGCTAATCGTCAAACGGGTGTCTTCTTCTCATTCTTGTTGATCATGACGGTGGGCTTGTTCATGCAAGAAGCAGTGATGGAGCCCTATGGTGGAGAGGTGTTTGGTATGTGTGTGTCTGAAACAACACAACTGAATGCTTTCTGGGGCATGGGAACCCTGGTGGGGCTGGGAACCACGGGCTTTTTAATCGTGCCACGCATTGGCAAACTGAGAACGGCACGACTGGGCTGTTGGCTGTCGGCAGGATGTTTCGGGCTGATGATTCTGGCTGGATTTTCTCAAAACCCGCAGATGCTTCAGCTCGCATTGCTGCTCTTTGGCGTGGCTGCGGGGATCACCACCTCCGGAGCCCTGAGCCTGATGCTGGACTTTACCGCCGCAGAAACAGCCGGGACATTCATCGGGGCATGGGGACTTTCTCAGGCGCTGGCTCGGGCGTCGGCAACGGTGTCAGGCGGAGCCGTTCTGGATATGGGGCGTGCCATCTTCCCAAGTGCATTCGGAGCCTATGCCCTCGTCTTTGCCCTGCAAGCTGGATTTATGCTGCTGGCGGTCCAGTTGCTCAGCCGAGTCAATGTTCAAGAATTTAAAAAGAATGCGAGTACGGCGATCGCCAACATTCTCGCCAGCGATCTCGACTAACTCTCATCCTTTATTCCCTCACCCCTCCATCCCCTCACTCTTCACTTCTTTACATCCCAAAGCCTATGAACTTTTGGTCTACCGTTCTCACTTTCTCAGAAGAAACAACTCATCGGGTCGGACAGCATTTACTGAAAGACTTCGGTACGGTGACCGCAGGTGAGAAAGGGGATGGGAGTTTGGTCACTCGCTCGGATCGGTGGTCTGACGATACCCTGCGGCAGGCGATTCAGCAGAAGTTTCCGGATCACGGCATTTTGAGCGAAGAAGTCGAACACATTTTTCCTGACACTGACTGGTGCTGGATTATTGACCCGATCGACGGCACCACTAACTTTACGCGCGGCATTCCCGTCTGGGGCATTTCACTGGGACTGCTCTACCGGGGAACGCCCGTGTTTGGCTATGTCGCCTTTCCGCCCACCCAGCAATCGTTTTGGGGCTATTGGGCAGGCGATTCTGGGTTAGATTGTCCGACCGGAGCATTTCTCAACGGCACCCCGATTCACACCAGCGCAGATGAGCCCTCCCGCAATCATTTCTTCAGTCTGTGTGCCCGAAGCACAGCCGTATTGGCGCAGCCCGAACCCTTTCCTTGCAAAATTCGTATGGTTGGGGCAGCAACCTACAACCTGCTGATGATTGCCGCCGGGATCGCCTTGGGAGGTGTGGAAGCGACTCCAAAAATTTGGGACATTGCAGCGGTTTGGGCGATCGCCCAGGCCGCAGGGGCGAGTTGGCTCCCCCTAGACGACACGCCCATCTTTCCGCTGAACCCCGGCCAAGACTATAGCCGTCGCCCGTTTCCAACGCTTGTGACCAGTCGTGCTGAACTGATTCCCATATTTCAACCCCGTGTTCAATGCATCACCCATTCCTAGTGGCTAGTGGGGCTGAACACAGTCAGACACTCTGAGAGACTCCTCACCCATCAACGAAATTACAGAGTCAAATATTACGTCTTAGGTCAGATGTGGTAAGGCAGCCTGTCCTCTACTCTATAATGTGATATGTAATCGACCACACAATCAAACATTTTGAACGATCTTTTTGAACGATTAGGAGGAAGGGCTTATCAATAAGAAGCAACTTGTGAATAGACAAATCAAATCTGAGCAAGTCTTGCTCATTGACCATGAGAATAACAACCGAGGCCTTGTCGATACTCGCGAAGCACTTCAGATTGCGAAAGACGCTAAGTTAGACCTTGTTGTTGTTTCAGAACGTAATGATGCCCCGGTCGCCAAAATCATGGATTTTGGTAAGCATCAATATCAGCAGAAGAAACGCCAAAAGCATAATGCACGACCATCTCTAAAAGAAGTTAAGTTTCGACCCAACATTGGAGATTCGGACTATGCAAGAGGTGTTGAACGTGCGACAGAGTGGCTTGACAAGGGCAACATGGTTAAGTTTCAAGTCCGGTTGAGAGGCCGTGAGCACCAGCACCGCGATCGCGCAGCCGAACTACTTGAACGAGTTGTAAATGATTTGGGTGAAGTCGGGCAAGTCCAATCATTTGATCGCCGAGCACTCGTGCTTCAGGTCGCTCCTTCATAACAGTAATTGATAACTCGACTCAGGGTTTACCTGTTCTAAATCATGAAGGGTGTTGAGCATCGCTCAACACCCTTCATGATTTTGCCCCGTTCGCACTGCCATCATCTGTGAAATTGTGAAATTAAACTCAGCTTACGACGGGTCTTGAGCGTTGGGCGAAGTCGAAACGCGGAAATTCAGATATTTTCCTGAGCAGAAATTTCCTACCCTCCCTAGCTCTTGCTTTGCCTGGGAGAGAACCAGGAGATGAGGGCGGAACGACCGTTGGGCAAAGAATAGCTTCCTACTTTGGCACGGATGGGGCTGAGTCCGCTCCACCTCTCATGTTTCATTTCACAAATCACTTCGGAAAGCTATATCATCAACTTAAGGGTGTGTCTTTGCGCGATGAACGTCCTATTCTCACTTCATGTGTATGGACAGTCGAGAACGTTGAAGCATTTTTGTGTGCGAAAACGTACAAGAGAAATGTCTGGGTTCTCACTGGTCTGGCAAAAGTTACACATAACGTTACGCTGTTCTGGCCGATGGGTTGGCCGAGTTGTTGAAAGCCTTGTATCGAATGTCTATCACCTCATCTATTTCGTCTTCGTCCCACGTTCCACCGATTGCACCTCAAAAGCCTAAAGTACTAGACGTTCATGGGGATCAGAGAATTGATCCGTACTACTGGTTGCGCGATCGCGACGATCCGGCGGTCATCGACTACCTCAAAGCTGAGAATGCCTACACCGACGCTCAGATGAAGCACACGGAGGCACTTCAGCAGCAGCTCTACGATGAAATGCTGGGGCGCATTCAAGAAACAGATTTGTCTGTTCCTTACCTGCATGGCGGGTACTGGTATTACGGGCGGACAGAAGAAGGAAAAGCTTATGGAATCTACTGCCGTAAAAAGGGCAGTCTTGATGCAGAAGAAGAGATTCTGCTTGACAACAATCAGCTTGCTGAAGGACATGAGTTCTTCAGTCTAGGGGATTACGAAGTTAGCCCCAATCATCAACTGCTGGCTTATTCTACCGACACTAATGGGTCAGAGAAATATACCTTGTTTCTCAAAGATTTG